>NZ_JAVLSP010000089.1:0-16000 GCF_031528575.1 Candidatus Sororendozoicomonas aggregata | reverse complement strand
TTGTTCGTCAAATAGTCCCGCTATTCTCCTCACAAAAGCGACTTTTTATCCGCCATTTCTCGCGGTCCTCGCTACGGGCAGACTTTTAAGACTGCTTCTTAAGAGTAGAAAGTTGCAAAACCAAGAGTATCTACCAAGCTTGGCTCAGCTGGCCTCCTGCTGCCACAATGAAGGCTTTGCGAAGCCGTGAGGTCTGAGTCGCAGCAGTGAGACCAGCGCTAAAAATTAAATTACCTGCTCATTCGGTCAGAGAAAAACTTGAGAGTCGAGTGATAAGAGGCAGTGCAGTGGCTCCATTATTGTTGTGTACATATTATGAATGCAAAGAGTGCAGAATAGTAAAAATTAATGAAATACCCAAAGATCAAAATATATGTACACACTATGGTTTGATACAAGGTGAAATAATGGTGATACTAAAGAACCAAAATGAAAAGTTTATGGGTGTTAATCCCTGTATTATCAGTGATTTATGTTGTTTTAATGAACAATAGTGCAAGGTAATAATATGAAAAGTTTTTACTGGTTTGATTATGAGACGGTGGGAACAAACCCTGCTGCGGACTGGCCATGTCAGTTTGCAGGTATTAGAACTGACGAACATTTTAATGAAATCGGTGAACCTTTAAATATTTACTGCCAGCTGCCAAAGGATCATTTACCGCACCCTGAAGCCTGCCTGGTGACAGGATTAGACCCGACAGAAGTGAATAAAAAAGGTCTGGTAGAAGCAGAATTCATCAGGAGAATTCATCAAGAGTTGATGGTGCCGGGAACCTGCGCTGTAGGGTACAACTCCCTGCGTTTTGATGATGAAGTCACGCGCCACAGTTTATACCGTAACTTTTACGACCCCTATGCCAGAGAGTGGCAAAATGGAAATAGCCGCTGGGATCTTATTGACCTGGTCAGGTTGACTGCCGCATTGAGACCTGAAGGGATCAACTGGCCATTACACGACAATGGTGATAAAAGCTTTAAATTGGAAGATCTGGCGCGTGCCAACAATCTTGATCATGGCAATGCCCATGATGCGTTATCTGACGTCAGAGCAACCATTGCCCTGGCCCGGCTGATAAAAAGCCACCAGCCAAAAGTCTATGATTTCGTTTTTAAGCAAAGAGGCAAGCACGAGGCTGCCAGTTTGCTGAATCTATCAACGCAAAAACCGGTAGTGCATGTTTCAGGGATGTTTGGGCCAAAAAAGCAAAACCTCTCCATTGTCATGCCACAGGTCAGGCACCCGGTCAATAACAATGGCGTGATTGTCTATGACCTGACAGTGGACCCAGAGCCTTTGATGGCATTGTCAGTAGCGCAAATTCAGGAGCGGGTATTTACTGCGGTGGATCAGCTTCCCGACAACAGCGCCCGTATTCCGTTGAAAGTGATTCATCTGAATAAATGCCCCGTGATTGCCCCACTGAGGGTTTTAAAGGAAGATCATCACCGATTGCCGTTGGATATAGACGTTTGTCGCAAGCACTGGACATTATTACGGGCGCAACAAGGTTTATCGAAAAAAGTGCGGGAGGTGTTTGCCAGTCCCCCTGTAAAGATGACTGATGATCCTGACATGATGCTTTATTCCGGCGGTTTCTTTTCTCCGGCTGATCGCCGTGCCATGGATCAGGTCGTCAACACCAGTCCTGAGGAACTCGGTCAGTTGGAGCTGGCATTCAAAGACCGGCGCCTGGAAGAAATGCTGTTTCGCTATAAGGCTAGAAATTATCCAGACGTTCTTGATGGACAGGAGAAAGAGCAGTGGCGACAATTTTGTATTCATCGCCTGACACAGTCCGGTGGGGAGCGATTTGGGTTTCAAGCCTTCAAGGAGGCGTTGATGACGTCGAGGACGCATCACCAAAGCCCTGAGGCTTGCCGTTTGCTCGATAAAGTTGAGCGCTATGTGGAAGAGGTCAGGTTGCTGCTTCGGATTGAGTCACACTGAGGGAATATTATAATAGGCTCATTGCCACAGGCTGCTTGATGAATTGGTTAAAATGTTCCGCGAGACGCCCGTATATTACCGGTTTTTCAATATAATCAATGGCGCCTGCCTTTATCCCGGCAACGGCGCTGGCAACGTCGCTATGGTCTCCCAGAATGATGACCGGGATGGTGCTTTCCTCATTATTGAGAGTAGATAAGAGTCCAAGTGCCTGGCCGCAGGGCTTGTCATTGGCAACTATGACGCAGGCAGGTGCTTTCTTGTGTACAGCATTGATCAGCGCACTGCTTGTCTGAAAGCACTCCAACATTAATGATTTTTCTTCACAAAGGCTACGAATAGTCTCTGTGATGTCTGTATCTTGCTCAAGAAGATACACTGTTGTTGGTAGTGCCAGATTCATATAAGCGGCCCTGCTATATATTTAGCGATTCATGTCGATGTATAAACCATCAGCCGTGGCTGAAAATATAGCGGTTTTCAGCCATATCTGATGATTTTTCTCACAGGTACGACGATCATTTTTTTATTGTTTTTGATTCTCTTAATCCATCCTACCGTCGTCGAGTTTAGAAGCTGCCTGTAAATAGCTGAATGGAGGGTTTTACTAGACGTTGTTCGGGGAGTACCTAAATGCGCTCTATTGGATGGGTTAAACTGTGGCACTAGGGATTGAATGCAAAATACAGCAGGTGTTGCCCCTCAAAAATCAGGTAAGGACACTGACTTTCAAGGGGATAGCTACTAGGAGCCTGTCCGAGAATAGACTGCCCTACTGCGGTGGCAGCAAATTGGTCTAAAAATTCGGAAATTTTTAGCAAATAGAACCACTATTCACTAAAAATTTCCGACTTTTTATCCTCAATTTTCTGCCATCCTCGCTACGGGCGCTATTCTCGGACAGCCTCCTAGTGCAAACAAGCGTTAATATACATACAACCATCGCTTTGGTCACTCCTGCGAAGGCAGGAGTCCATTTTCTGGTAGATTCCCGTCTTCGCGGGAATGACGACTGTATGGGTATTAGCGCTTAACAGCACCAGGCAAAGGTTATGGGTATTTATACTTTAAAGTTAAATTCACCTTCGAGATGCTCTTTTACTTGCATCACCTGACGAACCAAGTGGGCCAATGACTTGGTGCCCATTTTTTCCATAACGCGAGAGCGGTGAATTTCTACGGTACGTTGGCTGAGATTTATATCGGCAGCTATAACCTTGTTAGCTTTGCCTTCCACAACGTGATGGAGCACCTCGCGCTCCCGATCTGTCAAAGAGGATAAGCGGCGCAGAATTTCCTTGTGCTCAAGCAGTTCACGACGCTGTTGCAGATCCAGCTTGAGGCCATCATTGATCAGGTCGAGAAGCTCTTGGTCACGGAATGGTTTCTGAATAAAGTTCATGGCACCATCTTTAATGGCCTGAACGGCCATCGGGACATCGCCATGACCTGTGATAAAGATAATGGGCAGGATACAGTGAATTTCAATCAACTTATTTTGTAGCTCTAGACCACTCATGCCGGGCATGCGAATATCAAGAACGATACAGCCTGGACGATTTTCATCATAGCTCTTGAGAAAATCAGCAGGGGCAGAAAATGCTTCAACGGCCTGTCCGACAGAATCCATCAGCATTTTTAGTGAATCACGCACAGCTTCATCATCATCGATAATGAAAACAGTGGGTTCTTGCTTGATAGCCTGTTGCTGCATAATGACTCCACAGTGGGGAAATTGCTGTATAGCGTTTGAAAACAAGAGCCGTTATTCTTCATGACCAAGCTACCGCAAGCGTCGGAAGAACACTGCCAGTCAGTGGAAAACGGCTTTTGGGCGGTAAGTGTAGCAGAGGTTTCTACGCTTTGTCCCGTCCTGAGTATGTATCAATAGCTCCAATAATAAGGAGCTACTTTCGCTCTTTTAAAGATGCTCAACTTGTAGCGCAATGGTAGATGATAAATACCAAGGTGTAATTAGGGAAATCACGTAGCTGCGTGTTTCTATCCGCTTGTAAGAGATGGTTAAGGTGGGGTAATCCATAACTGGTCTGACGTTTTTTTGAAAAACTACAGTATATACCCGGTGAGATATACTCAAACGATTTTTTATGGCGGCTCAAGATCAGCCATACCCTTGGCGCAGACTGTTAAGGCGGCTTTTTAACGACCACCACCGCTTAAATAGGTCTTCATACGTGTTAGTAAAGACATGGTTTTCTTTGCCAGGTAAGAGATTTTCCCGGCCAGATATGAGAACGAACTCTTGTGAATGTTGTCGTTAGCAGTCTGCTTAGGTGTTTTCCTTGTTTTCCTTGTTTTCCCTGTTTTCTGAGGGGGAGTTGGCTCAATACTTTTATTTTTGTAGTAAATCGCGGTGGGTATAACTGAAGCAGTACCCGATAAGAGCAACGCGTCGAGTTCAGAAGCACTGTCTGAATGGGTTAAATCAAGGTCGGGCAGGGTTTGTCGGGTAAATCGGAGGTAATTATCCATGCTGTGCCAGTTGGTAATGAACTTGCCGGCGTTGCCCAACAAGGATACGCAAAACGCGTAGGCGGCACAGGTGGGGTCAGTCAATGCTGCTGCAAACATCACGGCGGTTTTGACCGTTTCAGTAAAAATAGTACCACCATACTGATAAGGATCAATTTCCGTTGGAACCCATAGTGTCAGCCCAGGGTGAGCAAAATTCATGGAAGCTAATGGGACTCTCGGCACAATATCAAGGTTATGAACAACGCGAAGAATGTGATCTCTGCCAATAAGACTTTCTATTTCTATAGCGGCAAAGTTATTGAGCACCCGTGGTGCACCGAAGGTGACCACATAGGTAGGAAACCATTTTTGCAGCCGTTCAGGATGAGCGTTCGCAAAGATCAAGTCTGAATCATCTGATAACGCTGTTGTACCAAGCAGTGTATTGCTGGCAAAGTAGGCAGCAAGGGGCAGGGCAATCCCGCCACCGAGACTATGACCAGTAAATACGGTATCAATGTGGATGTTACGTTTTTCCAGATTGACCATCATATCAGCCAGGTCACTGTCTATATCGTGCTCATGAAATAATTGAGCATCAATAAAAAGTTGCTTAATGGCTAATTCCATAGAAGGTATGGCTGACTTGGCGGCTGCTACAAACCCTGAGTGTGCGGTGGCGTTAATACCAAGACCCAACGGGGTTAATCGCGTATCTTTATTAACACAGCCATCAGTTAACGCATCTGCGACAGTGATGGTTCCATTTAAAGCAATGACCAGTTCGTAAGATCGCAAGGCGTGGGGCAGGGGCTGTGATGCCTTTCTCAAGGCAGCGATCCCCACCGTGGACTCAGAGGAAAGCGGCGTATTTGGCAAGGGAGTCCCGTTACCTGATAATGCACTTGCCGCATTGATGGCGGTTTTAGCCGTGTCGATGGCTGTAGAGCCTTTACTCCCACGAAAGGAAATAATGTGCCAGGGGGTTTCCGTCGCCGTAGAGAATGAACATCGAGAAAAATCACTCTTTGAAATATCGGCGCCTTCTTTTGCCATGCTGTAAGCCACTTTTGCCAGCCTGGCAAAGTCCAGTATTTTCTTTCGGGTCAGATAATGCTGCTCACTATCGAGGATATCACTTAAGCCAGTGTTATTCTGAGGCTCATCGGTCCGAACTGTTTCACTGGCTTCTGAAGTGATTAGCGTTTCAAATGTTTTTGAGAGATAGTTGACGCGTTGTTTTTGTTTTTCGACGATCTCCCAATCGTTAAAATTGCGGTCGGTTAATCCTGTGGTTGCAAGGGGGTGACTGAGGGGATACCTTGCCATTGAAACAGAACAGACAAAAAAGCAAAGTAGGCTCACTGAGTATGAGAGATACCTTGTCGTCTTTGAGGCGTTTTTACACCCTGTTTTCATAACGGTTTGTACCTGTGTGCTATTAAAAGACTAAGCAATTTTGTGTATTTTAGTATCGATAGTTTTTATGCGTTTCTGTTTGATTTAATAAAATAATAAACAGCGAGTAACAATATATTGGAGGTAATTGTAGAAGGTTTTTTGCTTTCTTCCATTAAATAATTTTCTAGGAGTCTGTCGGACTTATGCTTTCGAGCATGAAATTCTGGCCGCACTTTCTGGATTTCAGGCCGAGATTTCCTTAAGTCCGACAGGCTCCCAGATATATAACTTGCCATTGGCTATTTTAATAGAAACGAATATGCTGGGGAGGCAACATAAAAGGCAGAGAATGAGTTAATCGCTGTATTTTTCTTCCTCTTTAACGTCCTGCACCCAACGGAAGACCTCTGCCACAGGTTCAATCAATTCACTGGGGATATAAGCGGCAATAGCGGTATCAAATAAAGCATGGGCCAGGGGGACATTTTCCAGAACGGGAATCCCTTCTTTTTCGGCGACCTTGAGAATAAAGCGGGCATGGGCACCACGACCTTTAACCATGACCACCGGTAAGGGGGTTTTACCTTGCCGGTAATGGAGTCCAATAGCAAGGTGGGTCGGGTTTTTTATGACCACATCGGATTTTTTGGTGTTCTCTGCTGAGTTGAGAATTTCCTGGTGTATTTCCTTTCGCTTGCTTTTGATTTCCTGACTGCCTTCCATTTCTTTGTACTCTCGCTTTACTTCGTCTTTGGTCATGCGCTGTTGTTTCATAAAATTATGGCGTTCAAACAGGTAGTCGGCCACAGCAATGACCACAAAGGCAGCAACGGAGTAAATCAACAGTTTCTTCATGACCGCACCGGTCACTGGCAGTATGCAGCCGGTACCACAATAAGGAATATTGACCATATCGCCGAGTGTGGTTTTGATGACAAAGTAAACCACAAAGGAGAGGAACACGATTTTGATAATGGATTTAAAAAACTCCACCAGGTTCTTTAAGGCGAATATTTTTTTCATGCCCTGAACCGGGTCAATCTTTTTAATATCGGGTTTAACCGACTCCCCGGAAAACAACATACCAAACTGCATGACATTACCGATAATGGCAGATAACATGGCCACCATAACAAGTGGAAATAAAAGTACAATAAACTCGTCGAGAATCCCTGTGGTCACCACTTTGAAAGAAAAAGCAAAGTCTTCATTATAAACCGATGCGGGGAGCATCAGCATTTGTTCGATACTTTCCATAAACCGATCGCTCATAGCCCAAATGGTAGCGAGTACCGCAATTAAACCAAAGGTACCTGAGACCTCCTTACTTTTAGCCACTTGCCCTTTTTTTCGGGCATCCCGGAGTTTTTTCGGCGTGGGTTCTTCGGTTTTTTCGCCACTCATCGCCAAAGTACTCCAAGGGATTTAAACAGCTCGGCAATGTTCATCATATGCTGGCGCGATAGCATCATAATAGCCCCCACATAAACCACCAAAATAGCGGCTGCAACGCCACTTTTAATGGGCATGGCAAGAATAAACACGTTCAGCTGGGGAGCAGAGCGGCTGATCAGGGCAATACCAAACTCGGTGATAAACATGGAAATTACCACTGGGGCAGAAAGCCACATGGCCAGACTGACAATTAAATCAAACTGGTTTAAAAAAAAGACCGTCGCTTTCATGTTCAGGTGGGGGAAGTACTGAAAAACCGGCCAGGCCTCGTAACTTAAAAAGACATTTTTCAGCAACAGCAAAAACAGGCCACTGGTCATGATGATGGCAATAAACGCCTGCGTGAATAAAATACCCAAAGGTGAGGTTTCTGAACCTGAAAACGGGTTCATGGTACTGGCCATGGAGGCACCGCGCTGGTTATCGATAAAAAAACCAGCCGATTCCAGCGCCCAAAAAGGCACTGCCACTACAAATCCGAGTAAGGCGCCAATAAAAACTTCTTTCACCACAATCATGGCAGTCATGAAAATAGGTACCGGGCCTGCTGGTTTATATTCAGCGAGCATGGGGTATAAAAAAATGGCCATACACAGACAGATGCCATTGCGAATCATGGTGCCGCCTAACACCTTTTTGTGGAGCATCGGCAGCACAGTAAACAGTGCCAGCAGCCTGGGCAGTCCCATGGAGAAGACATAAAACCATTCTTTGAGCTCACTCACCGGAATTGGCATGGCTAAAGATCCGGTATCTGATTCATGATGGCCAGTGAGTAGTTATAAATTTCAATGCCCATCCAGCGTGCGGTAAGAAGAATACTGATAATGACGGCAATGAGCTTGAAGGCAAACGGCAGTGTCTGCTCCTGAATTTGTGTCAGTGCCTGAATCAAACTGATTAACAATCCCACGGCTGAAGCGGCAATGATAGGCGGCATTGACAGCAGTAAGGTCAGCATCAGTGCCTGTGCCGTCAGACCGATGACGTCCGGGTCAAGCATAACTTAATACCATGCCATGGGTGAGGCGCGTCCAGCCATCGAGCATAACGAACAATAACAGTTTAAATGGCAGTGAAATGGTCATTGGGGAAACCATCATCATCCCCATGGCGAGCAGGATGTTCGAGACAATCAAGTCAATGACGATAAAGGGCAGGTATAACAAAAAGCCAATCTGGAAGGCCTTTGCCAGCTCACTGATACAAAAAGCCGGCATCAACACCACAAAATCTGTTTTTGTCAGTGTTGAGCGGTATTTTTCTGGCCAAAGTGTCCCGGCGGTTTTCAGAAAGAATGCCCGTTCCCGTTTGGCGGTATTTCGCTCCAGAAAGTCCCGGTAAGGCTCTGCGGCGACTTTCAAACTGTCTACCCAGGACATGTCCTCAACGGTAAAACTGAGGTTATTCTTTTGAATGATTTCGCTGGCCTGATAGCCCACCGGCGCCATAATATAGAGCGTCAGGATAATCGCCAGGGCATTCATGGCAATGTTAGGCGGAATTTGCTGCAGACCGGTGGCATTGCGCAGTATGGAGAAAACCACCACCAGTTTCAGAAAAGACGTCCCTAAAACGGCAAAAAAGGGAATCAGTGACATCAGTGCCAGAGGGAGCAGCAGATAAAACGGGCTGGTTAATGAAATGATGCTGTCCATAGCGCCACCTGAAAAGGGAGGTTATTGGGCGTTTACTGCTTTAACTGGGTAATTTTGGCACCGAGCCGATTATCAATCTGCACCAGTTGGCATTCGGCAATCACCTTACCATTGGCCCGGATGCGAACGGGTTGCTCCATGGAGCGGTCGAGCTCAAAAACGTAGCCAGGCTGAATATTCTGCAAATCACTGACATTAAACTGTTGGCTGCCAATCTCAAATAGCAGCTCAACGGCCATGTCAGACAGGTCGACGCTGCCCTCTGCTCCGTGCTGTTCGTCAAAGTCATGTGCTTCATCCATAGGAGCCATCCTCTGTTCAATGGTGACGTGGTTGCCATCGGCTTCAGCCAGAAAAGCGGTGCGATGGTTAAACCGAAGGATTAATTGTTGACCGCTCACGTGTTGCTTCAAAAAGATAATATCGCCAACGTCAAGGTTGCCGAACTCCGCCTTTGTAAGCAGCGAGCGTCCGAGTTCAAGCCGCGCGACAAAAGGAATGGCAGGGACTGGGCATTGCGCGTAAAACGGCAACTGTTGTAACAGGGACAACGTTGTCTCGTTAGCTGGTACGGAAGCGCCACAGGTGATGCCATTAACCTGGACAACCAGAGACAGCCCCCCGCTGACAGGTTCACCGGATGAACTGTCAAACCCTTCAAGGGTTACGGGTATATTAAAAACGTCACAGAGATGATGCAGCGTTTCATTGATGCCGGTCATCAATGCCGCCATGACCAGCTCTTTGGGCAGCTTTGTTGCCGCGAAATGCTCAAGGCGCCCTGGCAGCAGCAGGGTGAGCATCTGCTCATCGACACTGACTGGCAGTGTCTCATTATTAACAGACAGAATAAGTTGATAGCCCTTTGCCACAGGGGTATCAATGGCCGCCAGGGTAAGCTGCCCGGTTTGTTCTGCCAGTGTGATGTTAAAACGGGTCTGTCGTACGGCGAGCAGTCGGCTCAGACGCGCGTAAGTGGGTGAAACCGTTGGCAGATCCGGGAATGCGTTGCTCATGGGCTAACTAGGCCGAAGTTGGCTTCTCATCATTGGTTTCTTCTTCTGTGGCATACTCATTTTGAGCGCTTCCTTCCTCATTGTCTCCGTCATCACCGGCCATATTGAAGCTGATCTGGACATTTTCACCGGTAAAGCGCTCATCGAGGTGCTTTTGCAAGCTGGCCTGATGTTGCGCCAGCAGGTTGTGGGTTTCTGCTGAGGTGGTGTTCATGGTGACGGTGAGTTCGCCAGCGTGTCGATGCACACGAATTTCTGTGCCTTGTAATACGGTATCTTTCATGGTGATGCGCATTTCAGCGCCGTTAACGGCATCTTTGGCAGAGACCTGGATTTGATCGGCCATTTTTTGCAGGGCGGCCTCTACCTCTTTAATGCTTTTGGTTTGCTGTAATGCCTGAAGTTTGATGTCTGATTGCAGCTGTAATTCCTGGGCGCTCAAGCTGGTTTGCAGCTGTAATTCCTGCATGTGACTGAGCATCATTTCCGAAGGGGAGCGCTGGTTTTCTGAACCTTGGTGTTGTTGACCACCAGTCCCTCCTTCACCCATCCGTTTTTTTTGTTCACTGATGTCTTTTTCCAGTCTTCGCTGCTCTGCCAGCAGCGTTTCCAGTGATGCTTCTTCGGTTTCCTCGGGCTTTTTCTTGGGTTCTTTTTTCTTCAGCTCTTTGCTAAAGCGGTTAGACTCTTCCTGAGATACCCGCTCGTTAGGTTGCTGCTGAGTCTGATTGTCCACAGAAGGTTTGTTTTGCTCAGTGTTAGGACTTTGATCAACGTGCATGGTATCTCTCCCTTCGTCATTATTTAACGGCTTGGCCTGACCGAGAACTCCTCCATTTCAATTTCTTCAAGCCGTTGTGCCTCTCTGGCAGCCTCTTCATCAAGAACACGCGTAAATTCTTCAAACTTCTCTACGGCCAGCTGTGCCTTATGATGGGCTTCTTGCGCTGCCTTGAGGGCTTTTTCAGCAGCAGCAACATCATTTTTCGCTGCCTCAATGGCTTGCTCAAGGGTGGCATCTTTCTCCCGCAACAAGGCGACCTTTTGTTTGAGCATGTCAAGATCGTTTTGCCGTACGTCGGTATTCAATATGTTATCGTATAGCGCCTGTTCTTCTTTACAGCGCCACTCGATATAGTCAAACAGCGCTTGCTCTTTCTCTTTCTTTGTCTGCCGGGCTTCTGCCAGTAGCCGTTTTCGGCGCAGAACCTCATCATTCGCTGATTTTTCCCGGATCTCTTTAACCTTCAGTAAGTCATGGAGCATCAGACACCCGTCACCTGTCTGAGCTGGGCAATAATGTCATCGTATGACATAAAATCCGTTGTCCGCTGTTTCAAGAAAGTACGGATTGACTCAATTTTACTGAGGGCTTCATCGGCGACGGCATCGGAGCCTTCTTTGTATTCACCCACTTTAACCAGCAGCTCGATCTCATCGTATTTTGCCATTAGCTCGCGCAGTTTGCCGGCGGCTTCTTTATGGGCGTCTGGGACAATGGCATTCATGACGCGGCTGGCACTGGAAAGGACATCAATAGCCGGGTAGTGGTTGGATGCGGCAAGTTTGCGCGACAAAATAATATGGCCATCAAGAATTGAGCGGGTTTCGTCAGCCACAGGTTCGGTCATGTCATCACCTTCTACCAGCACCGTGTAAAGTGCGGTAATAGAGCCAATGTTTGACATTCCGGCCCGCTCCATCAGTTTAGGCAAGGTGGCAAAGACCGAGGGTGGGAAGCCTCGACGAGTAGGAGGCTCACCGGCTGCCAGGCCGATTTCACGCTGTGCTCGAGCAAAGCGGGTGACTGAGTCCATCAGCAACAGCACACGCTGCCCACGGTCCCGAAAGTACTCAGCCACAGCAGTGGCAGTGTAGGCGGCTTTGGCACGTTCCATGGAGGATTTGTCTGAGGTGGCCACAATAATGACCGACTTCTTTACGCCTTCTGGTCCAAGGTCATGTTCAATAAATTCCCTCAGCTCCCGTCCTCGTTCGCCGATCAAAGCGAGCACGGTAACATCGACCTGAGCCCCTTTGACCAGCATGGACAGCAACGTGCTTTTACCGCCGCCGGCAGCAGCAAAAATGCCCATACGCTGTCCTTCCCCGCAGGTAAGCACGCCATCCATGACTTTTAAGCCCAGAGGTAAGGGGCGATCAATGATTTTTCGTGTCATCGGGTCAGGGCTTTCAGCATAAACAGGGTACCAGGCTTCAGGCTCTATACCGTCAAAAGCGCCTTTATCGAGGGGGTCTCCCATACCATCGAGCACCTGGCCAAGAAGGTGGTTGCCGACCCCCACATGGTGGACTGTGCCTGTGGGGATCACCTCGGTACTGGAAGAAATACCCATGATTTCACCCAGAGGCGACAATACCGTTTCGTTTTCCTGAAACCCGACTACCTCGGCATAGCCTGCTTCCTCGCCATCAGGGGCAACCATTCTGCACAACTCGCCCACCTTGACATTAGGCACCGCCGCGCGAATAATCATGCCCTGAACCTCTGTGACACGCCCTCGAATGTCCACCAGGGTGCCGCCTTCTACGGCATTTTTCAAAGCAGAGGTCAGGTAATTAAATGTATCAGCCACGCCTATCTCCTGTGACAGCCATTATCTGATTGTTCTCAGGGTGTTTGGAAAGGCTATCGGCAGAGAACGGGGATAAAACAAGGCAAGGACTAACAATTCAGCATAAAAAAAGTCGCTGATGGTAGCGACTTTTTACACATTGATTACACAGTGACGCAGGGGGCAGGCATTACACCATCATCCCCATATCGCCGGGGCCGCCAGCGGGTGGTCTCGGGGATGCGGGCGGGTTGTTATTTGCTGCCGGGTTAGCCTCTGGCTTTTGGGTGCCCTGGGTATTGTCGTCACTGTGCTGGGCTGTTTCAATTTCACCAATAATCCACTCAAGTGTATTGACAAACTTCTCCAGCATTGACTCAAAGGTTCCGTAGTCAGCCGATGCCAGCATAGAGCGTATCAACAGGACTTCGCTCTTATCGTGGTTCAACGCCAGGAAGGCACCTTGCATACTGTGGTGTTGCAAGTTGAATGACAACATGGCTTCATAAAGGGTCACTTTGGCGTTGTCGTGGGCGTCCATGGGTTTGACTGAGGCGACAAAGACCAGGGCTTCGTCTTCATCCAGGTATTCCATATTGACAACCAGTGTGTCATCGAAGCAAAGCCCGCAGGCATCGTGCTCATTGAGGCTCAACTCCCCCAAACCGATGCTTTTGGCAAAGTGTGCCAGGTTTTCTTCGACGTTTTGCTTGAATGACATTGACCATACCCTCCGCTGGTAACTTGTCACCGATAGATAATGGTGTACTAACTTTTAGTATATATCGCACAAACTACCAAGGAGGTTAATTTATTTTTGCACCTGGTATTATGACAGTGTTTTTTTCTATGGCAGATGAGTGACAGTTCCTTACCTATGGGTTTTAATTGCCAGCTTATATTTAAAGTCAGACAAAAATCCAAAAGGTAGCCAATAGAAGGGAGCCGGTAAATGAAGGACGATACAATCTGGATGGAACAAGCCCTGGTTGAAGCGCGAAAAGCGGCTGAAAAAGGGGAAGTGCCTGTTGGCGCTGTTATTGTTTTGAAGGGTGCTATTATTGCCCGGGGCCATAACCAGCCCATTTCAGGCTGCAACCCTGTTGCCCATGCTGAAATTTTGACACTTCAGGCTGGGGCCAGGGCGCTGGGTAATTATCGGCTGGTGGATTGTGAACTGTTCGTTACCCTGGAGCCTTGCACCATGTGTGCAGGTGCTATTGTTCACAGTCGTATCCGGCGATTGGTTTACGGTGCCCTGGAACCCAAAGCAGGTGCCATTGAAAGTGTCACCGAGGTGCTCTCTCAGCCACAGATGAATTACCGGGTAGAAGCTACCGGTGGTGTGCTGGCAGATAAATGTGGACAGATGATCAGCGATTTTTTTAAACAACGGCGGCTGCAAATTAAAAAAGCAAAAGGCGCTTAATGGGTTTCGGGGAGTTGATACGCATGCGGTTTTTACCACTTCATCTGGAGTAGTCCAGACCTACTCTGACATTTCCTCTTTGAAACCACTTGATGCCTCGACAGAATTACCCCCATCTAGCACCAGAAAAAAACCGGGCGTCCCCTCTACTATTTTGATAGTGAGCATGTCCTTTATGGCTTTTGCCTCACGCAGGTCTAGAAACTGCTTAATGCCTTCGGTATAAGCGCTGACAGCTTCGGGATGGCCATTTTGTAGCGCCATGGAAAGACCGGGTGTTCCATCTTCTCTTTTGGCGGCGAGCAGTTTCTTTGTGACTTTTGGCCCAAATATGCCTCGAAACGGCTTAATACCCTCGAGATAAGCGCTGACAGCTTCGGGATGACCATCTTGTAGCGCCATAAAAAGACCGGGTGTTCCGTTTCTTTTTTTGGCGGCGAGCAGTTTCTTTGTGAGTTTTGGCCCAAGTATGCCTTGAAACGGCTTAATGTGCTCCATATAAGCCCTGACAGTCTCCTGATGACCATTTTGTAGTGCCATAAAAAAACCGGGTGCGCCATCAGCACTTTTGGCGTTGAGCAGCACGATAAGTTCGTGGGGGTTGTCGCTCTTTAGCTTCGATAATATTGCCTTTAGTGAGCCCACGGCGCTGTTGTTTAGTTGGCCATGTTGCATTAACAAATGGAGTAATGAGGGTGTTAACGCTGCCAATACGGTAACATCGGAATCATTCTGTGCCTCAACAGTGTCTGTGCTCATCAGGATGCCCGCACGCCCCTGGCCTAAGGCATAACCTTTTTGATCATACCTGGAAATAAACGGGCTCAGGGTGAGTTGTTGAAGCACTTCCTCATTCGAGACAATCACCCGTCGCACGATTGTTGTGTAGTTTGGGTCATACCATTCTATCTTGATAGCTGAACAGGCGGTGGGCACCAGCTTGATAGCCATGGAATGGTTTTCTGTCTCCAAAAGCCAGCTTTGAGATAGCTTGCCACGGGCGGCCGGATCGCTCGCACCCTTGTTCATCCACAGGTCATACAATGCCTGCCCAAAGCGTTCGGCATCAAAATAAACGGCTACTTTGGGGATGCCCCCGGAAACAGGCGTTTTTTCCAACTGTTGATCTGTTTTTATAGCGGCATTGTTTTGAATAGTCTCTATACTGGCGACGGCATTAAATTTGCCGCCCGGTTCTTTGGGTTCACCTTGGTTTACACTCGTTTTAACGCCAAAGCCGCCGGTCGCAAACGCATAAGCCAAATGCCGACATTCAATATGGCTATCGTCTGTTCTGTTTTTTGCCCTGCCATTTAATTTTTGTACGGGTCCTTTTGAGTCATAACTGATGACAGAGGTGTTGTTGACTGATGATTTATCTGAGCGGTGAAGGCGTTTCTTTGAGTCTGCCCTGTAGAGCGTAAATGGTCGAGACTGTTTTTCCAGTTGCTGTATTTTTCTCCGAAGCAACCGGATGCCTTTGGGCCGGGAGCAGGCAGGTGTATTTTCCGCAGACAGTTTACGCTTTTTACTTGAGCGGGCAACGGCCTTGTCCTTTGCGGGCCATTTACGCTTTTTACTTGCCCCCCTTTCAGTTGTTTGTTCTGGCGCAGTGCCCGCATAAGGTCCTGTTCCTTTCGCCCCTACATGCATAGTAATTTCCTTGTTTATTCGTCGAAATACTTGTTATGAGAGCGACATGGGGGAATTTCTCCTCGCCCGGTCCAGTCAGCGGCTGGTTTGTTATTTTCGGGTGAGGTTCGCACATTTTGTCACGGCTCAATTTGTCATGGCTCAACCCCTTATTTGATGCCGTCAACGCTGAAAAATGCCCCTGTCTGCACCATTTTGTCAGTAGTTCTGACGCCTGTGATGGATGGGCAGACAATAATAAGAAGTACTGTGTTCTTTGTAGCCCTCAGATCTGAGGTGAGTGGGCTACAGGCTCCTAGGAGCCTGTCCGAGAATAGACTACCCTACTGCGGTTGCGATAAATTGGTCTAAAAATTCCTGCTTCTTCGTCAAATAGCCCCACTATT
>NZ_JAVLSP010000088.1:0-16316 GCF_031528575.1 Candidatus Sororendozoicomonas aggregata | reverse complement strand
GTACTCCCCGGTACGGCGCTCCTTCGCAAAATCCCTTAGAGCCGCAAGGTTCCGCGCAATTCTCAGGGCAGTTTATGAAATATCCGGGCTAGGAGCCTTGTGATAAAAAAGGGATTGGTTTACCGTCTGCAATCATCGCCTGCAATGAAGCCTTGCAATAAAAGACTCCCGGTTTGATGTCTTGCCCGGAATTCGGTAGCAGCCAGAAGTTTTAGCCGTTTTTTATTCCAGTGGCTATTATTCCTCGCCCTTTTTTATTGCTCTTTTAGCGCTTGGAAAACTATTTGCCCGTCTTTTGTCAATAAAATGTAAGAATTGTTTCGCTGTGTTATAAAGTGTCATGAGTTGGCGTGTCAATGTTTGTTAAAGGGTAAAATCTGAAAAAGACCATAGTCATAAACCACCTGACTCTTTATAGTGGCTGCCAACTAGAGGATGGATACCAATCCAAACGACAGATGGACTCTTCATAGCCGTTAAGCAATGGTTACAAACAGCCGGTCAACGCTGTCTGTTGTTTTAGCGGGTAATAAAGAAGAACCACAATTTTTGATACGCAATGATAGCGTAATTACCTGTGTCAAGCTTTCATCAGCAAAGCATAACACAGGGCTTGCCAACTTATCAGGGGTGATTATGCGTTTTCCTTTCAATCGCAAGGTTCTGCTTGCGTCCGCTATTGCTGCCGCTTCTCAGGCAGGTGTTGTTAATGCGGCGGGTTTTACTGTCAATGAAAACTCTGCCAGTTCCATGGGTACGGCTTTTGCCGGTCGTGCGTCTAATGCGGAAGACGCGTCTATTGCTGCATCCAACCCCGCCGGTATTGCCGAGCTTGATCGTGCTCAGGTAACTCTGGGTTCTGCTGTTATTATGGAAGGCGGTAACTTCGAGGGGGAATTTACTGGTGCGGGCGGTCAGAGCATTGCTAAAACCCAAAGCGAAGACTTTTTAAAAACCACTCCTGTCCCTTTTGGCCATTACGTTCAGCCAATTAATGACAAGCTGACGTTTGGTTTAAGCGGTTATGCACCGTTCGGATTGAATCTTGACTACGGGGATGAATTTGCGGGTAAGTATTTTGGTGATAAGACCAAGATTGAAGTGATTAACCTGCAAAGCTCCTTTGCTTATGAGCTTCGCGATGACCTGAGTATTGGCTTTGGCGCCATTGTTTCCAAGGCTTCGGGTGAGTTGACGCAAAGCTCTCACGTACCCCTCTCGCCTTCTGAGGGCACCGCTGAAGTGAAAGGTGATGATACAGCCCTGACCTGGAATGTCGGTCTGATCTGGCAAGCCACTGATGCCACCACCTTGGGTATGTCCTACCATGCCGCCACTGACTACAAGATGGAAGGCACCAATACGGTTAATATGAGTGGTATTATAGGCGGTGTTGTCAACGGCGAACACGATGCCAAGTTGGATATCACCATGCCTGAGCGTGTCATGTTCAGTGGTACGCACCAGATTAACGACAGATGGTCTGTTATGGCGGACGCCACCTGGACACGCTGGAGTCAGCTAGATTCTGTATCTGTGGAGTCTTCCCAGGGTGATGAAACCAGCTCTTATGTTCCTATGAACTGGAACAATGTCTGGGCCCTGTCTTTGGGTACGTCTTATAAAGTGAGCAATGACTGGACGCTGAAAGCCGGTTATATGTTTGACCAGTCCCCAACCACCGATGAAAACCGGACAGTTCGTGCGCCTGACGGTGACCGTAACTGGTTCACCGCCGGTGCCAAGTGGGATGCCACTGAAGACCTGACCTTTGATTTCTCTGCCGCTTATGTCATGCTCAAAGACGGTAAGATTAACGAAGAAAAACACAATGTTGTTGATGGCGAAGACGGTGGTGTTGATCCCAGCTACGGCGAGCTGACCGGTGAATACACCGACCAGAACACCTGGATTCTGTCTGCCCAGATGACTTACCGCTTCTAAAATAACTGTATTTAAGAAAGTTCGTCATTCCTGCGAAGGCAGGAATCCACCACGATAGTGGTTCCCCGCCTTAGCGGGGATGGCGTTGCCTTAGCCCGGATATTTCATAAACATGCTCCTGGCCTTGCTTGCTCCTTGCGGCTCTAAGGGAGTTTTGCTCAGTCGATTGTACTCCCCGGTACGGCGCTCCTTCGCAAAATCCCTTAGAGCCGCAAGGTTCCGCGCAATTCTCAGGGCAGTTTATGAAATATCCGGGTTAGGGGAGGTAATGGCAATAAAAGAAAAATTACCGTTATCCTAAGTTATCCCCCTTCCTTTACCGAACATTCCCACGCTTTGCGTGGGAATGTCTGTTTTACCGTGTGAATAATCAGCTGGCGGCAACCTGCTGTTCCAGTTCTTTTACCAGCCCTGGTTGTAAATCCATCAGGCGGGCCAACTCCTGGAGATAGGTCCTTTCCATAAAGTTCTGCTCGTCTGCCACCAGCACAGAGGCAAGGTAGACTTGGGCTTTCACTTCAGGTGTCGTTGCGGCACTGGCAATCTCGGCCGGATCAAGGGGCTTTTCCAGCTCAGCGGTGACAAATTGCTCAAGGGTATTTCCCTTGCCCATTGCCTGGACAGCTTCCTGAATCTTTGTTTTTTCCCGCGCGTCAATATGACCATCGGCCTTGGCAGCACCAATCATGGCGCGCAGAATAATGGCATCGTCGTCAGAGACAGTGTGTGTCAGAAAAACACGCTCGGAAGCCACCGGGGTTGTTACCGGTTCGCTGCTCTTATTCTGCCAGTTTTTATACGCTTTATACGCCAGTGCGCCCAAACCTACCGTGCCACCCGCCACCAGGGCTTTGCCGCCAATGTTGCGGCCTTTCTTCGACAGTAGCATAGCCAGCGCGCCGCCACCTGCAGCGCCCGTCCCTAATTTGGACAGTATGCTGCCGCTCCCTTTTTCTGTTACTGGCTTGTTCCGGGTTTTATTGAGTAGTTCCGTTCCCTGTTTTGCCAATGAGGATGTGGCATCAGAACGAAGTAACTGACCTAACAAATTTTTTACGTCCATAATAAGGTCACCTTTCCAAAGAGTTTTTTATGCGCCATTAGCATAACACCAGCCTTTTTTCCATAACAGTAACTTGTCAATCCTTTACAGTATCTGGCAGCCTTTGACGCTGACAAGCTGTGCGCCTGCGGCGCGTTACTTGAGCAGAGAAAAGATGATTGTTAAAATGCGTCATCAAACCGTTTCACACTGTAGTTTAACAACACAAAGATCATGCCCATCTGTGATTGTGCCTGATAAGAAGCCCTTGGCATTGTCTCGAAACGCAAGGGACAGCAGAATGTTTCCTGTCAGCAACCAGTGCAGGAAACAATGGTCTGATGAAAATACTGATACTTTGTAAGCCCCCGACTCAGGGGCTTTTTTTTGGCTTTGTAACTACGTGATTACTCCCATACTCACCACTACAGGAGGACGTTATGAGCAACCGGCTATTTAAAAAAGATATCATTTCCATCTTTGACCTCTGCCGGGAGGATATAGAGCTGATACTGGCCACAGCAGCCACGCTCAAGCAGTCACCTGGTACGAAATGGCTAAAAGGGAAAGTCATTGCCAGCTGTTTTTTTGAGGCATCGACCCGAACACGCCTGTCCTTTGAAACCGCCATTCAACGGCTCGGAGGGGTCTTTATTGGCTTTGCTGACGGGGGTAATACCTCTTTGGCTAAAAAGGGGGAAACACTGTCAGACTCCATCAAGGTCATCAGCTCCTACACCGATGCCATTGTGATACGCCACCCCCAGGAAGGGGCTGCCCGGCTGGCCGCAGAATTTTCAAGCGTACCCGTTGTCAATGGTGGGGACGGCGCCAATCAGCACCCGACACAAACCCTGCTCGATTTATTCAGTATTCAGGAATGCCAGGGCAGGCTGGATAACCTGAAGGTCGCCTTTGTGGGTGATCTGAAATACGGGCGCACTGTTCACTCTTTGGCTCAAGCGTTATCATTATTTAACGCCGAGTTTACCTTTTTGGCACCTGACGCCCTTGGCATGCCTGAGTATATTCTTGAGGAGCTGGATGCCAGACAATGTTCTTATAAACAAGCCAGCGCTCTCGAAGACATTGCCACTGAAGCCGATATTATCTACATGACACGTATTCAGAAGGAGCGCTTTGATGAAACTGAGTTTAAACATATTGCCGCACGCTATATCCTCACTAAAGAATCACTAAGAGGAGCGCAGGCGCATTTGAGGGTTTTGCACCCTTTACCCCGTGTGGATGAAATCACCACCGACGTCGATCACACCCCCCATGCCTATTATTTTCAACAGGCACAAAATGGGGTTTTTGCCCGCCAGGCTTTGCTATCTTTGATGCTTAACCAGCAATTGTAATGGAGCTGAACCATGATTGATAATAAACTGCTGGTTGAGGCTATCTGCAAAGGCACCGTCATTGACCATATTCCCGCAGGTCAGGGTGTCAAGATACTTGATCGCCTTCACCTGTTGGACAGTGATGCCCGCATTACCGTCGGTTTTAATCTGCCCAGCAAACTCCATGGCAAGAAAGACATTATTAAAGTAACCGACCGCCTGTTCACCGAAGAAGAAGCCAATGAACTGGCTATCTTTGCCCCTACGGCCACGATCAATGTGATTGATGATTACCAGGTTGTTGGCAAGTTTGCCATGACCATACCTGACTATCTGACCGGTGTTTTTATCTGCCCTAATTCCAACTGCATTTCCCATAATGAGCCGGTTAGTAGTCATTTTCAACTGATTCAGAAAAGCGATGGTATTCAGCTACGCTGTCATTATTGTGAGAAAAGCTTTAGCAAAGACATTGTCGTGGCATAGCGGCAGGAAATGGAGCAACCTGTCATACCCGTCGTCTTTTTAGAGAACGGGTACAGTTTGCATTTATGCGCCAACAGCGCCCAGGAGCCTGTCGGGCTTAAGCTTTCGAGCATGAAATTAAGTCCGACAGGCTCCTGGTATGTGCCACCTTTGCTGGATTATCGAGGCCCTTTATGCCTGAACCGACCCTGTATATTGTTTCTACGCCCATTGGCAATCTTGCTGATATGACCCCAAGGGCTGTGGCAACCCTTAAGCAGGTAGACCTGATAGCGGCTGAAGACACTCGCCATAGTAAACGGCTACTGAATCATTTTGGTGTGGAAACACCCATGCTGCCTTGCCACGATCATAATGAGCGACAGCAGGCAGAGCGACTGGTCCATCGTTTGCGGAAGGGGGCGTCTGTTGCATTAATCAGTGATGCGGGCACGCCTTTAATCTCCGACCCGGGCTATCTTCTGGTGCGCGCAGCAAGGGAAGCCGGCATAAAGGTCGTGCCTGTTCCTGGTGCCTGTGCGTTAATTGCGGCGTTATCAGTCAGTGGGCTGGCAACAGACCGGTTCTATTTTGAAGGATTTTTACCGGCAAAGTCTTCAGCCAGAAAAAAGAAACTGATTGAGCTTTCGGCACTGCCTGTCACCTGGGTATTCTATGAGTCCACCCACCGAATCAGGGATTGCCTTGCGGATACGCGGGCGTTACTGGGTGACGACCGTTATATCGTATTGGCACGCGAGATGACTAAAACTTTCGAAACAGTACTCGCCGGCTCTGTGGAGCACGTTTTGCGGTGTTTAGAACAGGACGCTAACCAATGTCGTGGAGAGTTTGTCGTGCTCGTAGAAGGTGTTAAACCTGCCCTTGATCAGGCCATTGATAGTGAGGCTAAGATGTTGCTTAAACGATTACTGAGGGATCTTCCCATAAAGAAAGCGGCGGCGGTGGTGGCTGATATCAGCGGGTATAATAAAAAAGAACTGTACAACCTGGCTCTCACCTTTAAAGCGTAGTCGATCAAATGTGTGGTCAGTTGAAAAATTGTTCGCTGACCTTATGCACCCCTTAAGACGTGTTTAGTTAAAATAAAATGCCCTGAATGCAAAAAGCTGGATGAACAAGCCGGTGTCGAGCTGACGCCGGTTATCACAACACAACAGGGTCTCGGCTTCACTACAAGATTGATATCTTCACCTTTTCAGATTCACGTTATTAAAAAGGCTATGCCGTCTCCTGGGTGAAATTCCTCATTTCTTTGTTAATTTTTTTATGAAAAACTCTCTGTGCATGTTAAGACTGTCAGCGAAGTCAGTTAACAGAGCAACACCTAAACAAAGGGCAGGAAAGGGGGGCCTGCCGCCGACAATGGTACCACAGGGGATCATAATGAAGTCACTTGCTTTGACTGCGATCAGCGCAGCGGTATTTGCGGCTGCTTCCAGCGAAACCCATGCTTATTTTATTGACGACAGTGCCTTGGACATTAAATTACGAACTGTTCACTTCGATATCAATGGTAATGGGCGTGATGATACCTGGAGCCAGACAGCAGAGGGTATTGAGTTAAACTATAAATCCGGCTATTTTGCTGACACCATTGGTTTTGATGCCTCTTATTACGGTGTCATTGCTCTGGATCACTCCGGTAAAAACCCTTACGACATCGAATCTGAAGGCGGCCAGCTTCTGTCCAAGGATGATTCAGGCTTCCACAAAGTCGGCCAGGGCTTCGTTAAACTAAAAACCGGTGACCAAAGCGGCCGCGGTATCTATACCCAGATCGGGTATATGAACGGAAAAAACGGTGGTCTTAAGGGGTCTGACAGTCGAAGCATACCTTCTGGGTACCGTGGGGTACTGGTTGAAGGGTATCTGATGGATGGCTGGATGGTGCATGGCGACTACTTCGATCGCGTTTCTCTGCAATCTGAAACCAGCTGGGATTACCTGACCACAAAATCGAAAGAAAAAATTAATTATGTCTGGCAGTTAGGTTCTGTCTATAATAGCGACAACTGGCGTGCTGAAGGCTTTTATCTGGAGTCTGAAGATTACAGCAAACAGTTTTCCGGTACCCTGGCTTACACTTTTATCCTGAATGATGATACAACTCTGATGTTGGAAGGGATGTACTACGGACTCGGAGAAAATGGTAAAAAATGGGACAAGCACGGGTTTGACGATAAAGCCAGTCAGTACACGTTTACCACTGAGCTGGTATACAGTGGCTTTACGGGAACACTGATATACGGTTCTACCAGCGCTGAAAAAGACGGTGCGTTGGGAGAGTTATTTGATGGTGCTTCCTATAACAGCTATGGCAGCTCTCCCAGTCGCATCAGTTACCTGGTCGGTAGCTTCAAGTTCGACGGTGAAAAAGTGTGGCAAGCAGAAGCGGGCTATGATTTTGGTAAGATGGGTTGGGAAGGGTTTAATGCTAAAATTGGCTATATTTTCGGCTCAGATATAAATGACCCCACCTGGAAAAAAATGGAAAAAGAAAAAGAGGTGTTCGCGGAGCTGAGTTACTTTTTTTCCAAAAGTTCACCCTTGAAGGGACTCTCTTTTAAAGTGCAGAAGGGATGGGGAAAAACAGAATACCAAAACAAAGATACAGAAAGTGAGAATGCCCTTCGCGCCTATATCGACTACACGGTCAATATTTTTTAAATCGGTAAACAGCCTGTTTATCAGGCTGTTTACCCCCTTTTTTTATTCCTTTTATGATTAAGTAATCCTTACCTTACAAGTAAACGAATTTTAATTAACTTCTTTTTTTGAACATGGAATACTCCACTCCAGAATACAAAGACGTATATACTGCGCATAAAAATACATATGCTAACTTATATACATTATCTGGAGTTGACTTTTTATGAAGCTGTTTAAATTATCCGTTCTCGGTGCTGCCGTTCTGGCTGCATCAGCTGCTCAAGCTAACTTTCTTGAAGATAGCAGCTTCGACATCAAATTACGAAATGTTGTTTTTGATTATGACGGTGTCAGTGACGACAGTGATTTTCGTCAGTGGGCTCAGGGTATTGAAGCCAACTTTAAATCAGGTTACATCGGTGATGTCATCGGCTTTGACGCCTCATACTACGGTGCATTAAAGCTTGATCACGCCGGTGATAATGTATACGACGACCTGTTAGGTGGTAGCCAGGGCGACAAAAGTTATGGCAAAATTGGTCAGGCTTATCTGAAAGCAAAACTCGGTGATGACACGCTGAATTTTTATGGTCAGGCAGGTTTGATGGGCTTGGATGCCGGGTTGATGGCAAGCTCAGGAAGCCGGGCCACTCCGAGTTCTTTCCGTGGTTTTTACGGTGAAGTAAACATTCACGACGTTAAAGTTTTCAGCAGCTATGTTGATCAAATCAGCTTGCGTACCTCCACCGGTTATGATGACTTCACTAATGAGGCGGGTAAAAAAATTGATAATGCTTACCAGTTTGGTGGTACCTATAACGGCAACAACATCTCTGCAGAAGTTGTCTACCTCGAGTCCCAAGATTACCAGCAGCAAAACCTGGTAAGCCTGGGTTACAAGCTACCTATTAATGAAGGGATGGCGCTTTCTTTCGGTGGTATTTATCATGAAGCCAAGGAAAATGGCAAGTTGTGGGATGGCGCATTTGATGACAAGGCGGAACATTACAACCTGAACACCACCTTTTCTGTTCATGCGCTGGATGTCACGCTCTCCTACGCTAAAACCAACGCAGACAAAGCTAACGGCCTGGGTCAGTTCCAGTACAGTTTCGCAGATAATGAATATGGTTCTACCCCTTCTAAAGTTTCACGCCAGCTCTCTGATTTTATGTACAATGGTGAAAGTGCATGGCAATTGGCCGCTGGCTACCGTTTTGACCGGCTGGGCGCGGCTGGTCTGAAAACCACCCTGACCTACACCAAAGGTACAGGTATTGAAGATAATAGCTCAGGGATTCGTACGAAGGTTATGGATAATGAGCATGAAACAGACCTGGAAGTGAGTTATGCTTTCCAGCAGCCTGAACTTGAAGGTTTGTCTGTTAAGTTGCAGCATGCCTGGCACACAGCTCAGTACAGCAGTAACCACGAAGATGAAAAACAAAAAGATCTGCGTTTCTACGTCGATTACACGGTTAGCGTTTTCTAACGCTTTACCACAAGCCCTCCGGCTTAACACGCATTAAAAAAAGCCACTCATTTGAGTGGCTTTTCTTTTGGGCTGATGATTCATACCAGTGAGTTTTTATTAATACGCCCTTCTGTTGCCTGCCGATCCTTTTCCGCTTGCGCAACCATTGCCAGTACGTGGGATTCAAGGTGAAGCGCATCTATTCGGGCACGCTCATTGGCCTGGCTTTTGAGTATGCTATCAAACGCCTGCCTGACGTCTTCAGGCACTTTATCAACGGGTTCTTCCTGTGTCTGAAGTTCAGTTCCCGGCAATACTTCTTCCAGTGCTTTTATCTCCTGAACTTCCTCGGGCACAGGCGCTTCATCAAAACCTGATAGCAACATTTCAAATAATTGAGTTATCACTACCACCTCTTCTTTTTTAACAGGTGGCAAGGTAACGGGTTTCTCCGGGGTAGGAGATTGTATTTCTTTTTTATCATTATCCAGCGTTGTTAGCTGTGTCGATGCCAGCAAAGCTTCTATACCCGGTGGTAGTAAAGTTAATTGGTCCGGTGTCCGGCTGGCTTCTACACGCTTTTGATTGTCACTATTGGCCTCTCTTTTAACCTGATCATCAATCTGACTTTTTCCCTGAGCATACAGCATCTGTTTCATTTCACCTTGTTCGCGCCCCAGTAATTCATGCAATACCGCTTCTTCTTTGTTGAGCATTGCCGTTTCTGCCCGTTTATTTTCACCGGTTCTTACGGCGGAGGGATCATAACGCTGTCTGATTTTCTTGGTGGTATAAAAGGTGCGTTCCAGTGTGGTTGTTATATCTTCTTTAAGCCGGTATTCAGCCAGTTTTATGTCTTCGGTCAAGGTCGTTATTTCTGTCGTATAATTGCTAATATCCGTATTCAGTTGATCAATTTCTGCCTGAAGCCCCTGGATAGTATCCAGCAAATCAGCAGCGCCATCGGCGTCAGGGTCGGCATCATAAGTCTCCTGCTTTTGGTCACGTAAGGTGATTTTCTCATCCCGGTCAACAATAGCCTGTTCTTTATTCGCTGTGGCACTCTGGAGGCTCACTTTGTTTGATACCAGATTTCTGGCATAAGTGACCAGCTGTTCAAGGCTTGTTTCCTGTGCTTTTAGTTCTGAGTCTATATTTTCGGCACCAGATAATGCTTTCATATCAGACACCATACCTTTAACCATCAGTAGTATTGATGCCGTATCAGCAAAATCAAGTGCATCCAAATTAAAAGCCCGGTTAAAGTAAGCGACAACTTCTTTTAATCCATTGAGCTGAGCGTTGCTGGCAAAATCCACAACGTCTTCCTGCACTTCCGCCCCCTGGGAAGGTGGAGCGTCGAGGGGTACAGGCAGGTCAATGGCATCAAATGCTGCTGCTGAATGACTCACCTGTTCAGAAGACACCTTTGCGCTATAACTTAAATTAATTTTATCTGCCTGTTCAGTTGCATAGCGCCTATCAAGGGGTAATCCTGAATCAAGGGTCACCTGCTCTATTCTATTGACAGAATCAGTCATGCTGCATTCCTCCTGTTAAGCTAATAACACATCCATTTGTTTGACCTGTGGGTGCAGCTCATGCCACTTATCATTCTTTACGCCTCGGCCCCTGGCGTCCTGAAGCGCTTTTTTGGCTTCCTCCTCGCGCCCAAGGGCAATCAGGCAACACGTCATACAAACACTGGCCCTGGGGTCTGTCTTATCCCGCGTGTTAGCATACTTCAGTACCTCAATGGCTTGCGTATACTGTGCGACTTCTTTTAATGTCGCGCCAAAGCCAAGCAAGTATAAGTAACGCTGATGATCCAATAGCGATAAATAACGAAACGCGTTAAGTGCATCCTGATAGTGCCCCGCAGAAAAATGACCATAAGCCATGGCGTAAATAGCCTCTAAATAATGATCAGACATATTTCTTGCGGTTTTTAATGTTTCCCCTGCCAGCAAATAATGAATGCCGCTTTTTTGTCTTTTTTGACCTGTTTTTATTTTTTTCGAAGGTTGATCCTTAATCATCAATAGTGCTCCATTAGCAATAGCCCGCGTTTTTATTGACTGTAATGCTTTACTATCTGAGTAAAAGGCCTTTTCCTGCTGGACTTATTAATCATTATAGTCTCTGTACACGACAATTTTCATGGGGCTTTGTTTCGTTTTGCCTCAAAGAAATGGGCCAGGAGCCTGTCGGACCTATGCTTTCGAGCATAAAATTCTGGCCGCGCTTTCTCGCGCTTTCTGGATTTTAGGCCGAAATTGTCTTAAGTCCGGCAGGTTCCTGGTATCAAGGGTTTTTTCTAATGGTGCTATTGTCCTGACAATCTGCCCTTGGCGAGGAAAAGGAAAAACGAAGGATAAAAAGTCGATTTTAAGGGGCAATAGCCCGCTGTTTAACGAAGAAAATCGGCTTTCAAGGCTCTTTTATCATAGACCGCGGTGGCGGCACGACTGTTAATTCTGCCCATTAAAAGGATACGGTCTATAGCAAAATCAACTGATTGATGTACGAATGACTCTATGGTTGGCACACGGTAGTGCTTTTTGATTTTCGTGCATCAACAGCTTTATTCAGAACATAAGTCCATAAGTCTTGCGTTACCATTTCATGACTTCTTTGACAAAGGGAATGGTAAGTTTCCGCTTGGCGCGTAATGAGGCGCTATCGAGTTTGTGTAACACTTGAAAGAGTGTTTCAGTATCCCGGTTGTTCCGGTAAATAATAAATCGAGCGACTTCTTCGCTCAGATCAAAACCACGCATATGCGCTCTTAACTGCAGTGCGGCTACTTTGTCTTTATCATTGAGAGGGTGAACCTGAAAGACTAATCCCCAGGTAAGTCTGGAGACCAGGTCAGGCAGTTGAATGTCCAGAGACCTTGGGGGCACTTCAGCGGCAACCAGTAGGCGTGTATTTGAGTCACGAAGGCGGTTGAACAGATCAAACACGGCTTCTTCCCATTCAGGGATGCCGCTGATTTTGTCAATATTATCGACACAGACCAACTGCAGTCGCTCAATGCCCTCGAGTAGGCTGGAAGAATAGTAGACCATCTCTGACATGGGCAGGTATATACTTCGGCCCCCTCCTTGATTTACCTGGTTGCAGGCAGCCTGGAGTAAGTGGCTGCAACCAGCGCCGCTAGTGCCATAAATATAGATAAACTGCTCTATCTCGGCAGAGGGCTTCTCCATATTCAGCAAATTGACCAGTGCTGCATTTGGCTCACTGTAGAAGTTGGCAAATGTAGCGTCATCTCGGAGCTGGACGCCAAGGGGTAATTGTACAGGCAGACTCATATACGACATTTAATCCGCATGATAAAGGGTGCTTTCCCTATAGTTCCGGTGAAGGTGACGCAAGAGTACCATAATAATAGCTGCCAATGGCAGCGCAATTAGCATTCCTACAAAGCCAAAGAGCTGCCCTCCTGCCATTAACGCAAAAATGACAGCGACAGGGTGAAGGCCAATGCGGTCACCTACCAGATAAGGGGTTAATATCCAGCCTTCAAGTGCCTGTCCCACAGCAAATACCAAGGCCACTGAACCGATTGTCCAGCCGATACCAAACTGAAACAATGCAACCAGCAAGGCGGCAATGAAACCAACAATAAAGCCCATGTAAGGTATGATGCTGAAAAGCCCCGCCAGTAAGCCAATTAATACGGCAAATTTCAGGCCGATTAAGGATAAACCAGCGCTGTATATAATACTCAGTGCCAACATAACCATCAGTTGACCTTTGAGAAAAGCGGCAAGAACATCATCACACTCTCTGGACAGGGTGACAACCACAGGTTCAATATTTCGCGGTAACACTGTGCGTAAACTGTATACCATCGTGTCCCAGTCTCTCAATAAGTAGAATGTTACCACGGGTACCAGAAACAGGTTGACCATAAATCCAGCAAGGGCAATGGAGGAGCGGGTAAATGATCCACCGAGTTTTGCCAGGGTAATGCTCGCTTGCTGCCATTCACTGGCAAGGTTTTTGGCTATTTCACTAAAGTTAAACAAGTTGGGGTCAATATTGAAGGCTTGTTGTGCCCAGGGCCAGATGTGCGTTCTGAGCCAGATTTCCCAGACAGGTAGTAGTTGGATGACGGCCTTGATTTGCTGAAACAGCAGCGGAACCACAACCAATATCACCAACACAAAAACCACCAGAACCACCATAAAAACCGTGGTGACTGACAGCGTGCGGGATAACCCGAGTTCTTCAAGTCGGTCAGCAAGGGGGTCGCCAAGGTAAGCTAATACCATGCTGATTATAAAGGGCGCTAAAACAGGGCCAAGAAAATGCACGACTAACCCCGCGGAAACAACAACAGCTAACAACATCCATCGTTGCTGGTTGGTCATAGGCGCGCTCCTTTTTTCATTGAGTCAGTGGCTGTCTTAAGGCTCATAGTGGCTGTCTTAAGGCTCATATTCCTACTCTAGGAGCCTGTCGAACTTAAGGCAATTTCGGCCTGAAATCCAGAAAGAGTGGCCATATTTTCCGATGAATTTGCTTAAATAGGTCAACTATTCGCGCAAATCCATCGAAAAATCTGACTCGCTCTACTGAATTTCATGCTCGAAAGCTTAAGCCCGACAGACAGGCTCCTAGTGATGATAAGTGCCTCTAAAAAGCGGCTTTTATTCATTAAATCGTTCACTATCGCCTCACAGGCACCGCTTTTTACCCTTCCTATCTGACGGTTCTCCTGGCAACAGAAGACGTTTAAGACGATCTCTGATAAGCCCCACAGGTTTGCCATCGAGCACGGCTCGCCACTACTGTGCCCAGCGATAAAGTAACATCGGCACAGTTGGCCGCGCCCCTGGCTGTGTGCCTGACTGGGGGGGCGGGCTATTATCCGGTAATCGTCGTAATGACCGCCCGAGGGCGATGGCATCCACTAACTGGTTTCTGTAACCATTGATGGTTAACAGGATATCGACAGATGTATCCTTGACACGGTTCACCTGCATGGATTTGACCGCTGTCAAGGTTGCCAGGTAGTTCAGGAGGGCGCTGTAGTCTTGTGAAGATGTCACTTGCTCAACACGGATCGCAACCTGCTCACTGGACGCCAGCAATGCTACTGCATAATGGCTGGCCAGTGTACTGCCTACCAGGTCAGCAGCGGCCTTTGCCAGCTGGATCTGGTCGAGGTCGGTCACCTCGGCGTCCTGGCGCTGCTGGCGAAACAGGAGCGACAGACGGCCATTATAGCGACCATTGCTCAAGGTCAGTCGTCCAACCAGCATGGCTTCGGCAGCGTAGCGGGCGGAAGCTGTTTCTATTTTATCGCTAAATACTCCCCACACATCAACGGGGGACAACGCTGATCTGTCTTCCAGATCCATCGTGGGGAAAATAACGGGTAAAGCCCGTTCTTTGAACTGCTGGTCAATGCTGTTAACCAGTGTATTATCTGGATCATTCGGCTGGATTTGCCGTCCATCACTGTCCTCAATGGCAAGCCATGCCAGTGTTGTGGGGCGATTAGCGCCCCATATTGCCATACCGCTATCTCGCAATAGCTTATTCACCGCAGTATCAACAAAAGAGACCTGCAAATAGTAGTGTGCCTGATTATCAGGGTTTTCAGTACTGTCTCGCCGATAACTGAAGCCGCTGACATAGTTCTTTGCTGCTGCCATCGCCTGCTGCAACTGTGGGTTTGCCAGTGTCCGGGGATCTCCTGTGACTTTCAGCAGCACCTTACCGAGAGCTTCACCCATTGCTCTGGTTTGTTCGGCATTATCCTGGGAGGTAACAGGTACTTCTGTTTTGTATAAACCCATGATGGGTGCTGCCAGTCCTGATACCGGATATACCATCGCAGTGCTTACCAGCAAAGCACAGCATAAGGTGATGAGCAGAGAAGACACTGATCTTCCCCATAGCAGAGTACGCCCTGTTTTGTTGTTTACCCACTTTCGCCTGACAACCACAGACATGCCAAGAGTCCTGTATATGCACCAGTCCACCATTTTGCCAGTGACACCCTGTCAGCCACAAGCCCCACTTACACATCTTGCTGCCTTGTTACTCAGGCGCGGTTGCGTTATTGTGGCAACAACGCCTAGAATAGCGGGCTTCCCAGACTCTATGGTGCGGATTTAACGCCATGACCAATAATCACCGAAATGCGCCAAAACCCTCCCTGAGCTATAAAGATGCGGGCGTTGATATTACCGCCGGTAATACGTTGGTGGATCGTATAAAAAAGATTGCCAAAGGGACCGCGCGTCCCGAAGTCATGGGCGGCATTGGCGGCTTTGGCGCGCTATGCCAGATTCCCGCCGGTTATAAAGAGCCTGTGCTGGTGTCGGGTACGGATGGCGTCGGTACCAAGCTTAAGCTGGCCATGGATCTTGACCGCCACGATCAGATCGGTATTGATCTGGTGGCAATGTGCGTGAACGATTTGGTTGTATGCGGCGCTGAACCTTTGTTTTTCCTTGACTACTTCGCAACGGGTAAACTGAATATTGATGTTGCTGAGCGCGTGGTGACAGGCATTGGAAAAGGGTGTGAGCTGGCCGGCTGTGCCCTCACAGGTGGTGAAACAGCTGAAATGCCAGGCATGTATCAGGGGGAAGACTATGACCTTGCCGGGTTCTGTGTCGGCGTGGTTGAGAAGTCCGGCATTATTGATGGTTCTCATATAAAAGCGGGCCATAAACTGATCGGTTTAGCCTCCAGCGGCCCCCATTCCAACGGATATTCCCTTGTACGCAAAGTGCTGGAAGTCAGTGGGGAGTCCCTGGAACAGCCCCTCGGTGACGCGTCCCTGGCAGATGCGCTACTAGCACCTACACGTATTTACGTTAACTCCTTGCTTTCTTTGTGCCAGACACTGCCTGTTGATGGGGTGGCGCATATTACCGGTGGCGGGCTTCTGGAGAATCTGCCCCGGGTACTACCAGAAGGCTGTCAGGCGGTGATTGATAGACAAAGCTGGAGCATCCCGCCTGTTTTTTGCTGGTTGCAAGACAAAGGCAACATTGAAGACAATGAGCTGCTGCGTACCTTCAATTGCGGTATTGGTATGGTGGTTTGCGTGCCCGGCTCCCATGTGGATCAAGCCGTTGACCACCTTCGCGGACTCGGTGAACCGGCGATGGTGATCGGTGACATTGTCACAGGCATGGATAACCCTGAGCCTGTTGTTTTTCGCTGATGGCTTTTTCTATTCCCCTGCCAGCTATCAGATGCGCTGAGAAACAGCACAGCAGGGCTTTTAAGACTGCTCCAAGGAGCCTGTCGGACTTAAGACAATTTCGGCCTAAAATCCAGAAAATGCGGCCAGAATTTCCGATCAATTTGCTTAAATAGGTCAACTATTCGCACAAAT
>NZ_JAVLSP010000087.1:0-16650 GCF_031528575.1 Candidatus Sororendozoicomonas aggregata | reverse complement strand
TCTATTTGCTAAAAATTTCCGACTTTTTAGACCAATTTGCTGCCACCGCAGTAGGGCAGTCTATTCTCGGACAGCCTCCTAGGAGCCTGTCGGGCTTATGCTTTCGAGCATGAAATGCTGGCCGCGCTTTCTGGATTTCAGGCCGAAATTGTCTTAAGTCCGACAGGCTCCTAGAATGCGGGTTTATTTTGTGGGTTTCGGAGTATTTGTGACTGATACAGTAACATTGGCCATGACCGGGGCTTCGGGTGCCCAGTATGGTATCCGGCTGTTAGAGTGCCTGGTGGCAGCGCAAAAGGCGGTGTTTTTTATGGTCTCTCAGGCAGCGCAGGTGGTGTTGGAAACTGAGACTAACATGCGCCTGATGGGCGACACCAAGGCCATCTTGAAAACACTGGAGCAGCACGCCGGCGCCAGCGAAGGGCAGATACGGGTCTTTGGTGAAAAAGACTGGATGTCTCCGGTGGCCTCTGGCAGTGGGGTGTCCAGTCAAATGGTGATCTGTCCATGCAGTGCGGGTACGTTATCTGCCATCGCTTATGGTGCCAGTAATAACCTGATTGAACGTGCTGCCGATGTTGCCCTGAAAGAACGCCGCAAGCTGATGGTGGTCACGCGGGAGACACCACTGTCTGAAATTCATCTGGAAAACATGCTGAAACTCACCCGAATGGGCGCTGTGGTTCTGCCAGCTTCACCGGGCTTTTACAATAAGCCAGCGTCCGTCAGTGACCTTGTGGATTTTGTGGTAGCGCGTATTTTGAGCCAGTTGGGTATTGAGCAGACACTGATGCCTCCCTGGGGCGAGTGAAGCATTAATAGCATTCACCTATTGTCGCGAATACCACTCACTGATCAGGGAAATCTCTTGTTCTGAAATCAGCCGCGAAATGTAGGTCATGGAGGGCGAGTTAGCCCGCTTGCCAGTGCGAAAATCCATTAACTGCTTCACTAAGTAGGCTTTTTTCTGCCCGGCAAGGTTGGGGTTGTCAGGGGATGGACTGATGCCGCCAGGACCGTGACAGCCAGCGCAAAGGGTGAGTGCTTTGGTGCTGGCCCCAATCATTGCTTCAGAAGGCTTTTTCTTTGGTGCTGGCTGCTCGAAACAGCCAATCAGTAAGAAGCTGATGACCAGTAGTATTGTTGGCTGCATGGTGTTCTCCTGAGAGCCTGTCGGACTTATGCTTTCGAGCATAAGTCCGACAGGCTCCTAATCCAGCGCCCTCCCGTCTTCTGTCAGCCGGAGCCAGGGGTGTGAGTACCAGAAGTACTGTCGACCACTTATTGAGGGTGCTGTGCAGTTATAGCGGCTTCGGCCCACGGGCAGGGGGTGCTTGGCTTGAACCGTAAATTGTGTTCTTTCATTATTTAGCCACTGTACCGGAATCTCCCCCTGTCCTGGAGCATAACAGCGTAACTGTGCTTTTTGATAGTGGCCATCATTCAGGTGGAGGGTAAGGGCTGGTCTGAGGTTATCAGGGCTGATCAGGCTGCTGACGGGTGCTTTTTGCCACACTGGCAGTGGCAGGCTGTTCACCTTGAGGCGGAAGTTATCCATACTGGCATGGGAGGCTGCCATGGGAAAACGGGGCAAGTCTGAGAAGTCTGATAGCGAGCATGCCGCCCCGGAATGCTGACCAAGCCCGATAAAGCCAAGTTGTGCAATCAAGGCCTTTAGCTCTGGGACTGTTTCACCAAAGGGCCAGGCAAAATGCCGAACAGCCTGTCCTGTCTTCTCCTTGATACGCGCCTCTGTGGCGAGTATATCCATCTCTACTCGCCTGAGCCATTGCTCCTTGCTTTCGTTTGCTTTTTTTTCCACGAGGTGATCGTGGTTCAGGGTGTGATTAGCAATGGTGGCTTTGTGCCTGACCATTGTCTCAATTTGTTCCCAGGTGAGAAAATTGCCATACCTTTTATCCACAGGCGCGGTGCTGACAAACAGGGTGAAGGGCCAGCCTTTTTTCCTGAGTAAGGGGAAGGCCTCTGTGTAGATATCCTTGTAAGCATCGTCAAAAGTAATAACGACGGTTTTTTCAGGCAAAGGGCGGTTGTTGCGCAGTGCATCCGTGACCTCGGTAAGGGCAATGACATGACATTTATTTTGTTCGAGATAATCAAGGTGCTGTGAAAACAACGCTGGCTCAACACTGGTAATGGTCGGGCTGGTATTACTGACATGGTGATACTGGAGAATGACAGCATAAGAGCCAGAAGCCGCCGATAGCGACAGAGGCAGGAGCGTTGCCACCATTATCAGCATCTGGCCTATCATTCGTGTAAGCATTGGTAAACTCTTGGTAAGGATAAAGTAATGATCACTATAGCCTGTGCTAAGGAGCCTGTCGGACTTAAGACAATTTCGGCCTGAAATCCAGAAAGCGCGAGAAAGCGCGAGAAAGCGCGGCCAGAGTTTCCGATCAATTTGCTTAAACAGGTCAACTATTCGCGCAAATTGATCGAAAATTCTGACTCGCTCTACAGAATTTTATGCTCGAAAGCATAAGTCCGACAGGCTCCTAAGAACGTTTCCTGATTAATCCTTCCTGAACCGTTGAGGCCACCAGATAACCCTCCTGGTTAAAGATCTGCCCACGGGCTAACCCACATGCATGACTGGCTGAAGGGCTATCCATGGTATAGAGTAACCACTGATCAGCCCGAAAGGGTCGATGAAACCACATGGCATGGTCAATACTGGCAATCTGTACGTCAGGCTGGAAGAACACCACACCATGGGGAAACAGTGTTGTGGGCAGTAGTTGAAAGTCTGAGGCGTAGGCCAGCAGGTACTTATGAATAGCAGGGTCATCGGGGAGTTTGTCGATGGTTTTAAACCAGAATTGCTGAATGGGTTCTCGCGCTGAAGGGAGATACGGGTTTTTTGGCAAGACGGGGCGAATCTCAACAGGCGAGCGGAACAGAAGTTTTTTCCGCAGGTGCTCAGGCACGGAATTTTTGAAGGCGAGCCTTAGTTGGTATTCGTCTTTTAATGAGTCAGGGGGATCAACGTCTGGCATAGTGTCCTGGTGATCAAAGCCAGCCTCCTCAATATGAAAGGAAGCGGTGAGGGTAAAGATCGGACGCCCCTTCTGGATGGCTGTGACGTGGCGGGTGTCAAAGCTTTTGCCGTCACGGGTATTTTCAACATTGTAGATAATGGGCTGACGGGTATCACCTTCGCGGAGAAAATAGCCATGACAAGAATGGACCTGCCGGTCTTTCTGAACCGTTTGTTGCCCGGCCGCCAGGGCTTGGCCGAGGACCTGACCGCCATAAATACGGTTATAACCCAGATCCTGACTTTGCCCACGAAAAATATTGTTCTCCAAAGGCTCCAGCGACAACAATGTTACCAATTCCTGTAGCAGGTTTTTCATGATTCACTCCTTGGTTTTTAGGGGCTTGGGTTCTGCCTGTATGGGCAACCCTGGCAGAGGGTTAATCCGTTGGCCTTCATCCTTCAGAAGGGAAATCCAATGAACGTTTATGACAATACCCCCCATTCAGGGTATCTCCACTGAACAGTGCGCGACTGAATTCTCAGCAGATAAGCGGGGCTGGTTATCAAGGTTCTTCTTCTATTGGCTCTCTTATTGGCCCTCTGGCTGAACCTCTGCCCTTGGTCAGCCGTTTCACTGACGCCGTTCTTCCTGGCACCGGAAATAAGGGCACGGAAGCAGGTAAAGTTGATACAGTCGCAGGGTATTGATTTATCAGAAAAGTGGATTGCGTGTAGCAGAAAACCGCACTGATTCAGAATTTCTGCGCTATCTTTAACCCGTTCGTGATAACGAACAGTAACCCATTGGTAGCTGCCCCTGGAGCGTCGGTAAAATTGGCGATGTCTCCTGTGAACCCACGTCCAGTAGATATTCGTTATACCCACAGTATCACAGTTGCGGATGTTGAGGATAATGGTGCCGATAGGATGGGCTTTATGCGCCTGATCAATGATGACAGTCAGGTCAGACTGGCGGCGTTCAAGAGCAGCTTCGACTTTTTTATAATGCTCCAGTGTCATAAGTTGCTTATTTCTGGCAGTAAGCTTGGAACTAGTGTAACGATGGCCTGAAATAAAAACCACTGTGAAGGAACTTTTACCTGACCATGTTTTTGCCCAGTTTTGAAACCGTACATGCCTGGCTTCAGCTTAACAACGAATGGCTGGGGCCTACTATCGCGTTTATGGCGCTGATCGAGTCACTGGTAGTTGTTGGGCTGTTAGTGCCGGGTGTGCCGATTATGTTTGCTTTGGGCGCCATGGCTGGCGCTGGTGCCATTGACCCGGTCAGTATGCTGGTCTGGGGCATTATCGGGGCGGTCATTGGTGATGGTATCAGTTTTCAGCTGGGGTACCATTACCACCAGAAGGTAAGAAGCTGGTGGCCATTTTATAAACACCCACAGTGGCTGGCCAAAGGCGAAGATTTTTTCCACAACCACGGTGATCTGAGTATTGCCCTCGGGCGGTTTATTGGTCCTGTTCGCCCGGTTGTGCCGGTCGTGGCAGGCATGCTTGATATGTCACCTAAACGGTTTTATATCGTTAATATTCTTTCCGCCATTCCCTGGGCGCCCGTGTATTTGATGCCCGGGTTTCTTGCCGGTGCGGCTATTCAAACCCATGGTACAGTGCCTGTCGCTTTTTTTTCGCTAATCGTCGTTTTTTTGATTAAAGCTATTGTGATTCCTGCTTTGGCTATCTGGTTATCCTGGCGTTTTAAGATAAGTACACTGTTAAAAATGACCATAGGCATGTTGCTGGTTTTGCTGGGTATACTGACAGCGATGGAGTGCCTGGGCTACGTATCTTTCTGGAATCAAGAGGTTAACCAATGGGTCACGCACTTGAAGATGCCGTATCTTGATAAAATGATGACCTGGGCAACCTGGTTGGGTTCTCTTTCTGTCTTGTTGATTCCCGGTGGGCTTTGGGTAATTGGGGGGCTTCACAAAAATTGTATTCATAAAGTGGTAACGTTCCTTGTTTCTTTTATCGGGCTTGAGGTTAGCCTGTGGAGTATGAAGTGGCTGATTGACAGCCCCAGACCCTCCGTTTCACTTTATGGAGACCCTTTTTCTTTCCCCTCAGGTCATACTGCTCAGGCAACTTTTTTCCTGTTATGGTTTGGTATCGCCAGCAGTAAAAAACTGGCTTATGTACCGCGGGTACTGCTGTTATCAACCAGCCTGATGATGATCTTTCTTGTTGCCTTTTCACGGCTGGTGCTTCAGGCACATTGGATGAGTGATGTGATTGCTGGTTTTCTGCTCGGGGCGTTATGGCTATGCATGGCATTATTTTATAGCTATAAAAAATAAAGCCTGTCGTTTTATCGTTTCGTAGAAGCTCTCCATGAGCTATTGTAGAAAGTGAGACAAATCAAAAGCTGCCTGTTTTTTGATGTTCACAGTGCTTAAGTGGTACTTTTTTACAACAATACTGCGGACAGTTTTAGACAGTCTGGTGTCTGATGCTACAAGGCCTACAGCTCAAGGGGGCGATTTTATGGTAACTCAACGGTAGGCGTGAGTTGCCATAAAATAACGATACACCTTCAAACCTTTGGCAGCCATGGGCTTTAAGCATCAAAAACTGTCCGCAGTATTGGTTCAAAACAAGCGTTTGAACCGCTTTTTTTATACCTTTTTTTATACCGTTTTTTTAACTTAAGGGGAGAGAATGCTGCTTGATGATTATGTTACATCTTGTATTGAAACGAGTGATCTAAAAACAGAAAGATCCCTGTCTTTATCCACAGATCTAAAGTCGGCAATTCTGGGGGCAATAAAATGCACTATTGATACCCGGCGAGAGCATGGCTTTAGCATTAACAGGAAGCATAACAAAAAAAGCTGTTTGGAAGCTGGTGAACTTTGCTCTGGCACTGAGAATAGTCTTAGGGTTGTTTCTGATTATGCAGTTGGAATTGATTCTCCTATCTTTAGCGAACCAAAACATATTGGTCAATTCCATACGCACCCCGTAGTCTCCCGTGGATACGGCCCTTTTAGTCCCAGTGATAACGAAACCCTGTGGTCCCGCGACAAGAAAAACTTACTTACCGATCACCCTTTATATATTGATATGGTGTGGAGTCAGAGGGAACTCATACTTTATCTTATTATTCTCAGGGGTAAAGCAAAATACCAAACCCTCTCTCCTTCGAGCTATCTTCGTCTCATCGATAAAGAAGCTAATGAATCAGGGGATGTTGTATCGCCTTATTACAGGTATAGTTTTCTTCCTAATAATGTCTATATGATACACAAAATGACTGCTTCAGCATCATTCTTCGCCTCAACGCACAGGGGTGCTTATTTCAGAGCGTATAAACAGCATGTTATCAGCTCTAACTATGACTTTTATATGGCCTCGGTTGCGGGAAGCACAGATCCGGGCGTACACAACCGGTTTGATGAGTTTTTTTTAGTGGTTCCTCCTGCCTATGCATGAGTACTCGTTTTTTTACTTTTTCAATGCCCGGAATACACATATTTCTCGCGTTTTATTTTCTTATTAGCGAATGAAAGCCCTTGTAATGCCCTGGCGGCGTCATCAACCATGGCAGGATTTCCGCAGAGGTAAACGATATCATTGCCAGGTGCCAGATTAAGGTGGTTAAACAGGTGCTGTACATAGCCGGTGTGTTCCCTGGTTTTCAAGTTTTCAGATGACTCCCGGCTCAAGCAAATGCTGTAATCAACAACGGGATAGTCTTGGGCGAGATTCATGAAAGCGTCCCGGTAAATCAGCTCACGCCTGTAACGCCCACCCATCACAAGGGTAATGGGGGTGCCTTTATCAGCCAGCCGCTCCAGTTGAGGGATCATTGAGTGGTAAGGGGCTACGCCGGTTCCGGTTCCAACCAGAATTAACTGACCGGGTATCTCCTTTGCCAGGGTGAGCACACCAAATGGCCCTGTTACCTGAATGACGCTACCAATGGCAGCTGTCGCAAAGTAATCGGTTGCCATACCGCCAGCCACTGCGCTAATGGCTATCCGAAGCGCACGGGTTTGTGAGACTTCTTCTGGTGAGTTAGCAATACTATAACTGCGCTTATGGGTCTTGCCGTTATGCTCAAAGAGCAGTTGCACAAACTGCCCGGCTTCAAACAAGAACACCGTTTTCTGTTCAAAAGTCAATACCAGCTCTATGGTATTATCGCTCAATGCTGTTTTTTGGGTTAATACTGCCGTGTATTGGGGACGTGGCATGTTGACTGGCCTCTTATGGGTTGCGTTCACCCCAGTCACCCACCCTTTGGGGGCTCTTGGGGCTTCACTGACTTGCCGGGGCGTAGCGGCTTGAAATCCTTGGGGTACAGTGTAGCGTGTTGCTCTTATTCAGGTAGTTGCTCTTATTCAGGTAGAGAGTGTGATAGTACGCCGTCCATCAAGGTCATGGACGCGTTGAAATAAGGATTCCAGGTTAAACGCGCGTAAGCCTTGCCTGGTTCCCGGTAGCCCCAGGCTGAAAACCAGATGTCGCCACCGCTCTTACATCGTTGTGTTGCCCAGTCCTCCTGCCCATTGCCGCAAATGCGTTGGGTACCTGATGAACCGTAGAAGGTATTCTCAGGAGAAAAAAGCAATGCCATATGAGACGCATTGCTGATTTTATTCTCAGGTAGGTTCATGGTGTATTGAATAATGCGGGGGTCAGCAAATGAACCCTCGCCAAACCATAGCAGGCGGTTATTGGGATTGGTCATTTTGTGAATAAAGGTGTCGAGGACAAACTGGGTATCAATCACACTGTCAGCCTCGCTTACCATGATAAAGACAGGCTTATTGTATGAAGATAATTTTTGCAGTGTTCTGTCAACGGCTTGTGCTGTCTGGTAATACACGGCGGCACCGTTCATGGGCAATGAGTCGTAACGGGCAATATTGGTTTCCTCGTCTTTGTCTGCCCATTCAATAAAATAGTTGGCGATAGGTGCATATTTGACTTTATCGCTACCGGGTTGAAAAGCAGGGGAAAATAACAGTAAACCGGCAATGGATGAATGATTGAGCGCATAGTCTGTGACCAGGTTTGCGCCGGTGGAATAGCCTCCTAACCACACCGTTTTAACAGCTTTGCCCAGTAGTTTGGCATGATGAGCAACAATGGATTGCCAATCCTTGACGGTAGGCAGTTTCAGATCACCGGGTTTGGAGCCATGGCCTGGTAATAAAATGGTGCGCACCAGATAACCGCGACGCACCAGATGCTCGGCTATGTCCCGAAAGGAGTAAGGGCTGTCGCCCAGTCCTTGTACCAGTAGCGCTCCCTCGCCATTTGGGTGCTCAGGTTTCAGTTCAAACGGCATGTTAAAATATAATTCCCGGGCTTTGTCTCTCGTGTGAAACACCCGGTTTTCATATAACCATTGTCGTGTGTCTTTCAGGTAGTGTTCGAAGCTTTCCTGCCCAAAGCGCGGCAATTGCGATGAAGACTGATAAAAGGGGTTTTTATCGGTGTTACTACAGGCTGTCAGTAACAGTAATGTCGTTATCATTACAACGATGGTCAGGCTTTCTTTCATTGATACCTCTGAGCTCAGGTTGACATTCAGGTTAAATAGCGGGCTGTTCGCCCTCAACATCGACTTTTTATCTTCTGCTTCCCTTGATCCTCACCACGGTATGCCCGTCGTCTTTCAAGCTGCTACTTTGTTGGCAGCGTTCGTTCACCCCAGTCACCTACTATTTGTAGGCTCCTGGGGACTCACTCACTCGCTTGCCGCCGCGTAGCAGCTTGAAATCTTTTAGATATAGACTTTTAAGACTGCTTATATAAGACTGCTTATAACTTTATACGATGAGAATTTCTGATAATATAGCGTAATAAATTATTTTTCCTGGATAATTATGATGGGCATGGGTGTTAAGGAACGTATTTTTCATATGGTGCTGTTTGAGGCCATTGCATTATCAGTGATGGTGCCATTAGGCACTGTGATAACCGAGCATGGTACAGGTGCCATGACCGGTACCTTGGTTGTCCTGGCAGTGATAGCGATGGTCTGGAACTATATTTATAATCTGGGTTTTGACCACCTGTTTGGCCATAAAAGAATGAATCGCACCTGGAAAATGCGCGTGTTTCACACTCTGGCGTTTGAGGCTGGACTGATAGTGTTCACCCTGCCGTTAATCATGTGGTTGCTAAACATGGGTTTCTGGGAAGCGCTGGTGCTGGACCTTGGCGTTATCCTTTTCTTTCTTATTTATAGCTTTGTGTACAACTGGTGTTACGACCACGCCAGAGAGGTACTGTTTCGCCATAAAAATCTCGGTGTGTGAATGTGGGGGCGCTCTCACTCTTTTTGAATTGCGACCACCGATAAAAACTGTCTTTTTTCCGCTTATCCTGGGAGCCTGATCGAAAATTCTGACTCGCCCTACTGAATTTTATGCTCGAAAGCATAAGTCCGACAGGCTCCTGGCTACCAGCGCCACTGAGCTTTCAGACAATCGAAAAACAGACAAGTTTCCATCGGTTTAGTCTTTTACGGATTATTATCAAAATACGTCTTGATTATCCCCGATAATGCCGTTCTCCATGGTCGTCTGTGAATACCAAACGTGTTGCGTATTTTTGAGCAGTCAAGACTGGCATTGGCAGGAGGGCGCACACCTTCGCGGTTGATCATTTTGTCCATTTTTAAATCCCCCAACTCCAGGTGATGGTGTTGCGCGGCCTCTGATATAGCGGATTCGGCAAAACTATTCTCTGACACGGCTTCAGCGGCTGCGTAGTGGTAGGTGCCCCATACATTTGCACCACAGTCTAGTTGTTTTATGATGGCCAGAATCACGCGTGCCGCATCATCAGCGGGCGTTGGGCAGCCAAGTTGATCCGCTGTTACGGTAACCTCTTTGTGAGCGCTTAGCTGCTTGAACAGGCGAACTAAAAGATTGTTTCTGCGTGCACTGATAATCCATGACAATCGAAGTATTATGTGCTGCTGGCATCTTTCTCTCACCTGCTCTTCAGCTTGCCATCGACTAATGGCCTGAACCCCCGATGGGTTTGGTGAGTCCTGTTCATTGTAGGCATCAGCACTTTTACCATCAAACACGCGGTAAGTAGAAACCTGAATCAGGGGAATACCTTGCTCATGGCAGTAGTCAGCCAGTTTAGCAACGCCATCGCGGTTGATGGCGTAACACAGGGATGGAACATTTTCTGCCTCAGTGGGGTTGTTGTAAGATGCGGCATTGACAACAATAGTCGGTTGAAAGTCATTAATGACAGCTTTCATCTGTTCTGGTTCGGTCAGGTTGAGTTCACTGCGTTCTGTGCCCAGGCAGGTGATCTGCTGCTGACCAAGCAGTGAGCAAAGCGCGTGACCGACTTTGCCACTGCTACCTAAAACCAGTATTTTCATGTGAAACGTCCAAAAACTGAATGGCAATAAGCCCCTATTGAAGCATGAAATGATTGAAATGATAAAGATGATAAAGATGGGTAAGAGTTGCTTCGGATCGTCTTCTATAGTCTGGTTAGGTTCAATGAATAGGAATATATAGGATGTATGTTGCTGAAACAGTTCGTGAGCGTGCTAAAGAGTCAGATCCAATTCTGCTGGTGGATGATAATCCTACTAATTTGCAGATGTTGTTACAGACGCTCAGTGGGCGTGGATACAAGCTGCTCATTGCTAAAGATGGGGAAAGGGCGCTCCGTATTGCGGCAACAAGCAAGCCGGCACTGGTTTTGCTGGATATTATAATGCCGGGTATGAATGGCTATGAGGTATGCCAGAAACTCAAGGAAAACCCTGACACAAGCAGTATTGCCATTATCTTTTTATCGGCACTGGATGATACCAAGGACAAGGTGAGAGGGTTTGAAAGTGGTGCTGTGGATTATATCTCTAAACCTTTTCAGGCTGAGGAAGTCATAGCCCGTGTGGAAACCCAGCTGAAAATTCACCGCCTGGAGCAAGCGCTGTCGGCGCGTAACCGTCAGCTGGAACAAGATAAAGCCCGTATTCTTGAGAGCATGAATGAGGGTATTTTCGGGTTGGATAATGAAGGCAATATCACATTTGTTAATCAGGCTGCCGCAGAGATGACAGGCTGGGAAATTGACCAGCTTCAAGGCGTCAACCTGATGGCTGTGATGCTTAATTCCAATAAAAGTAATACGGAGACTCACTCGTTGGCACTCATTCAGGAGGCTATCAACACGGGGAAGCCCTCCGTTGTGGAGGACGGCGTTTTCTGGCGGCGACACGGTGACTCTTTTCCTGTGACCTATTCGTGTACACCTATTTTTGATGAGGGTGATATTAATGGCGTCGTAGTGGTGTTTAAAGATATTGCCGAGCGCAAGCGTCAAGAGGCAGCATTGCAGCGGGCACTGGATGAGCTGGATGAGCAGAAAAATAAACTGACGCATGTGTCACGTTTGAGTATTATGGGTGAAATGGCTGCGGGCTTTGCCCATGAGGTGAATCAGCCGTTAACCGCTATCTCTAACTACGCCCAGGTCGTGAAGCGGATGATGGATCGGCTCAATATTGAGAATGACGCCCTGGTTGATGCCATGACGAAAATTAATAACCAGGCTCGCCGGGCGGGTGATATTATTTCCCGTATTCGTACCTTTGTGAAGAAGCCAGACCATATTATTTGTACGGTAGATCCAAATAAAATGATTCAGGATACCTTCAAACTGGCCGAGGTGGACGCGCGTAACAATAATATAGAAATTCATGTGGTCATGGGTGAAAATTTGCCGAAAGTGAAGGTTGACCCGGTGCAGATTCAGCAAGTGGCCCTTAACCTGATTCGTAACGCCATGGAGGCAATGCGTGATTTGCCTACCCGTGATATTGGGGTGCACGTTACTACTAGCAGGGAGGGGGAAAACTTTGTAAAGGTCTCGGTAGTTGACCGTGGTTATGGTTTGGCAGACGGAGCAGAAGAAAAACTATTCACCCCTTTTTATACGACCAAACCTGATGGGATGGGGATTGGCTTATCGGTCTGCCATTCCATTATACAGTCCCACGGCGGTAAGCTATATTTTCAGCGCCACCCCGATGGCGGCACTATCTTTGAATTTACCATGCCGGTAGCGGATTAATACAAGGAGCAAGCAAGGCTAGGAGCATGTTTATGAAATATCCGGGTTAAGCCCGACAGGCTCCAAGACAATTCAGGTCACTACCGGCCATTGTGTGGGAAGGGTATACATGTTTGAAACAGTTTCTGGCTCAATGAAAAAAATGGGAGAAAAGGCGCGTCGGGCATCTGTTGCTATTGCCCGGGCTGATACGGGTGTTAAGAATCAGACACTGTATTTCATTGCAAACGCTGTGGAAGCGGCTCGAGAGCGTATTAAAGCGGCTAACGGAAAAGATCTTGATGTTGGTCGTGAGAAAGGGCTGAATGAGGCAATGCTCGATCGGCTGGCGTTAACGGATGAGCGCATTGAGGGGATGATAGAGGGACTAAGGCAGGTAGCTGCATTACCTGACCCTGTTGGTACTATTGATAATTTGAGCTATCGCCCCAGTGGTATTCAGGTGGGGCATATGCGCGTGCCATTAGGCGTGATTGGGATTATCTACGAATCCCGCCCGAATGTAACAGCCGAAGCGGCAGGTTTGTGCCTGAAATCGGGTAATGCCGCGATATTACGGGGTGGGGCTGAAGCCATTCATTCAAACAGGGCAATTGCGAGTTGTCTGCAACAGGGGCTGAGCCGGGCAGGGTTGCCTGAGGATGTTGTTCAGGTAGTAGCAACCACAGACAGGGCCGCTGTCGGGCAATTGATTACCATGGAGGAGTCCGTGGATGTCATTATCCCCCGGGGTGGTAAAGGTCTGATTGAGCGGATCACCCGTGAAGCCCGAGTGCCTGTTATCAAGCACCTTGATGGTATTTGCCATGTGTATATCGATGACCGGGCCGATACGCAAAAAGCCATTAATGTTGCCTTTAATGCCAAGACGCACCGTTATGGTGTGTGTAATGCCATGGAAACCCTGTTGGTGCATGAAGCCGTGGCGGCAGAGGTGTTACCTGATCTGGCAGATCGCTATGGGCAAAAAGGCGTTGAGTTACGAGGGTGTGAAACCACTTGCGCTATTTTATCACAGGCCCATGCAGCGACAGACGAGGACTGGTCAACAGAATACCTTGGACCCATTCTTGCCATTAAAATCGTGGGGAGCCTGGATGAGGCCATCAAACATATTAACGGGTTTGGCTCCCACCATACAGATGCTATCATAACGGAGGATTTTAACCGTGGACGGCGTTTTTTGCGCGAGGTGGATTCAGGCTCGGTGATGATTAACAGCTCAACCCGGTTTGCTGACGGGTTTGAATATGGCCTTGGCGCGGAGATTGGCATTTCAACAGATAAACTGCATGTCAGGGGGCCGGTCGGTCTCAACGGGCTAACGACGCAAAAGTATGTGGTTTTAGGCGACGGGCACGTTCGCGCTTAGGAGCCTGTCGAACTTATGCTTTCGAGCATAAAATTCAGTAGGGCGAATCAGAATTTTCGATCAACTTGTGCGAATAGTTGACCTGTTTAAGCAAATTGATCGGAAATTCTGGCCGGACTTTCTCGCGCTTTCTGGATTTCAGGCCGAAATTGTCTTAAATCCGGCAGGCTCCTAGGTGCTGTTGACTTCTCAGTCCGGGCAATCCCAGCTACGGATATTCAACCACATTGTATCCACTTTATGACCACAGCATGAGCAGGTTAATGCTTTGTGGGCAAGAAGCTACTTCGCTGGTAGTTGCAGATGAGCCAGTATCTCAGTTTTGAAAACTGACGTTGAGAATCAGGCAAGGCCAGATCAGAAGTCCTGACGGACTCCCGCCTTGTATCCCCTGCCTAAGAAGCAGTCTTAAAAGTCATGCTCCCACTGCGGCTATGATAAATGGGTCTAAAAAGTCGCTTTTGTTCGTCAAATAGTCCCGCTATTCTCCTCACAAAAGCGCCTTTTTATCCTCCATTTCTCGCGGTCCTCGCTACGGGCAGACTTTTAAGACTGCTTCTAAGTTTTTCTCAGTAAAAGCTGTTTTAGGGTTTCCCGTTGCTGAAGTAGCTGACCATCATCAGCCCTGGCAGAGTTAAGCGCCTCCAAAGCGGATATCTGGAACTTTTTCTCTTCACGCTTTGCAACAGCGTAACAGGTGCACAAACTGACTCCTGCCCCTAACAGTAAAAAGGGAATGGCAGGTGCCAGTACGCCAAAAAAAAGACACGTTACGGTGGCCGGTATTGTTAGATTCATTGTCCCACGAACGCCTGCATGACGGGTATCGTTAAATGCGGCCCCCCCAATTTTTTCAGCTAAAAAATGATTAAATTCTTTACCATAACGTAACTCAAACGCGGTATCAGAGCATGCGAGCAAGCGCTCGTGAGAGGTTGCGCAAAAAATCGAGAACTCTTTAAGCAACACCCGTCGTTTACACTGCCATTGTACGCTTTCTGCCAGCGTCCTCCAGCGAGGGGATGCCAGCTGCTCAATGATTACCTTAGGGGGCGAACCTGCCTCCATCCCCATAGCTAAAGCTATCTGTTTAGCGTTTGACTGTACATATAATTCATAGGGTGACTTTTTAGCGAAAGGGAGACGACTCTGAATAAAGCATGGAACGATATCACCCAGAGGAAAGAAAAGCCGCCTTTGCATAAAATCCGGGACTATCGATTGGTCTAACATACTACCAAGGGTTTTTAGCTTTTTTTGCCGGGTGACGTAATTCATTGTTGCCATAAATGCTGTTGACACTGCTGCAAAAGCAATATCAAAGCCAACCGCAACGGTTTTCAGCACGGGCGCAAGCACACTGAAGCGCCAAAAGGCGGTGGATAAAACGCCAATACCAGAAAAAGCATTATCCACCTTTTCAAAGGCTTTTCTCTCTTTTATAGACGTCACTGCATTTCTTTCTCTGAGGTGCCCCATTTGCTGATCCAGCATGGCGACTTTTTTCTGCAACACCTCACGTATTTGTGCTGTCTGCGGGTCTGTGGATGCTGAGATAATTGACAAGGTTCGATGCGCCCTTGTTTTAATGCGGTAATATTTTATGAGGCAGGCAATACCTGTTGCCATAAAGCCTACACTCGTTCCCACCAGGGCAACGCCCCATAGAGGTGGGAAGAAGGTCGATAAAAAACCAACGGCAGCACCGCAAAGTGATGACCCCTTAGCACCTCGCTTAAAGGTAGTCATCGCTGTATTTCTGGCGAGTTTCCTTGCAGTAAGACGTTCAATTTCCTTTGTCGATACAGATGATAAATCATTGTCTTTCTGCCTCATCTCCAGAAGATCATTAACGGTGATGGACTCGAACAGCGCCACAACAGCGGCATCTGATTTTTTCAGACCAGGACAGGAGAGTGCTTGTTTTTTTGGTGTAGCCTTCTGGTTGCGCCTGGTATATTGATGTTGCTGTTTTGCTGCCGCAACGCTGGTGTGATTCACCTTTGGCGAGTGCAATAAAGAAGCAGGTTTTTCTTCTGTATTCTCAAAGCTGGCTTCTTGAGCGCAATATTCACCAGAGTTTTCTACAGGGGCAGTCTTTGTCGTGACAGGCTTTGCATCACTTTTATCTGATAGGTTCCGGGCATTAATTTGTAGATGCAACGCCTTTGCCGGGCCTGTGTTCTTGCCACCAGGCAGTACCAGTGGCGTCATAAATTGGGCTTTTGGATACTCTGGTTCCTCATCTTGAGCTTCTGGTGATAATCTGGCGCTACCGCGTGCTATTTTTTTTCGCCTGAAAGAGAGCTTGGCCTTGAGCTGCGAGAGCTTTCTTGGCATTCGGAGGGAAATCTTCTTGAGTAATGAAACGGCAAACCCCAGTGCCTTCGACTTTTTAGTGGGTTGCGCAGGCGCGTCAGCTTCATAACTGCTACGGACTGAAGAGGCCTTCGGGGGGGAAATTCTATTCATTACATCCTTGTAACAGGAGTGGTTTGCCTGATGTTAAGTGTAATCCCTGAAACTACAGGCTTCCAATAAACCTGTCACGCTGTTGAGGGAAAACTGTATTGAAAATAGCCTGTTAAACTCGACCATTATGTCCAGGGTATGGGATTCAAGGTAAAGCATGACAAAATATGTCAAAAAACAATAAGAACGTGCATTTTTTTGACGAAATAAAGCCCATGGGTCCGGGGCTGGTCCGTTCAAGCGCTTACACCACTGCCTGATTTTCAGGGCCATTTCAACCACCGATTGAAAACAGTATCTATTCATCAGGATTAGCGCTAAAATACCCCGCCTTTATTCTCAGAGAGAAGTCCTGGCACTTCGTTTATGCATTTTCTGGTGAGGCCGATACTGGTAAAACCCCTGGGAGGCTGACCGAAAATAGCGCCCGTAGCGAGGATTGCGAGAAATTGAGGATGAAATTTCTGTTTCTGAGGAGAATAGCGGGGCTATTTGATGAAGAAACAGGAATTTTTAGACCAATTTATCGCAACCGTAGTAGCGCAGTCTATTCTCGGACAGGCTCCTGGGGTTCAGTGAATATCGGCAGATTCAAGTCAGCTTTCTGCCTGACTTAGAAGCAGTCTTAAAAGTCTGCCCGTAGCGAGGACTGCGAGAAATGGCGGATAAAAAGTCGCTTTTGTGAGGAGAATAGCGGGACTATTTGACGAAC
>NZ_JAVLSP010000086.1:0-16937 GCF_031528575.1 Candidatus Sororendozoicomonas aggregata | reverse complement strand
AGAACCACTATTCACTAAAAATTTCCGACTTTTTATCCTCAATTTTCTGCCATCCTCGCTACGGGCGCTATTCTCGGACAGCCTCCTAGATGAAAATGCTGAATCGCCCCCATACGGCAGGTTTCCCATAAAGGGTGGTTCAATAACCGCTGGATCTGTTACAGGGGGAACGACAGCTTCAGTTCTGTTTCAGTGCTCATAAGGTAACAGGCTCAATCAACAGGGATGAAATAGATTATAATATTTCCCGTTAGTTTGCTGAATTGCACTATAATTCCCTTTCAAAAAACGGGTTGACGCGATGCCTACCACCACCAACCTTCTATCCAGTGTATTTGGCCGCTCTCCCATCGGCCCTATCCAGAAACATATTGCCAAAGTGCACAAGTGCGCCGAGCAATTAGCGCCTTTTTTTGAAGCAACATTTGAAAATGACTGGGATAAGGCCGAGAGCATTCAAAAGGACATTAGCAAGCTTGAGCATGAAGCCGATGCCATCAAGCGGGAAATTCGGCTGTCATTGCCTAAAAGCCTGTTTTTACCTGTACCCCGCACGGACTTACTTGAAATCGTTACCATACAGGACAAAGTGGCTAATCGGGCAAAAGATATTGCCGGTATTGTCATTGGCCGAAAAATGTGGATTCCCGAGAAGCTCAGAACAAGCTTTATGAGCTATGTCCGGCGCTCGGTTGCCACCTCAGCACAGGCATTACGAGCCATGGGGGAACTGGATGAATTACTTGAGACCGGATTCAGTGGGCGGGAAGTCAGCCTGGTGGAGCAACTGATTGAAGAGCTCGATCGAATTGAGAGCGAAACAGACGCCTGTCAGATTAAAATTCGCCAATGTCTTTTCAGCCTCGAAAAAAACCTGCCGCCTGTGGATGTGATGTTTCTTTATAAAATCATCGACTGGATTGGTGACCTTGCCGACAGGGCCTCCCGCGTGGGTAGCCATTTACAGCTTTTACTGGCTCGTTAGCTCCAGAGGTTATCATTTATGGATATCATTGCTGATTATGGCACGCTTTTTTTAGCTATGGCCTGTGCCTTCGGCTTTTTTATGGCCTGGGGAGTGGGCGCTAATGATGTTGCCAACGCTATGGGGACATCCGTTGGCTCAAAAGCACTAACGACCAGACAGGCAATTTTTATCGCTGTTTTGCTGGAATTCGCTGGTGCTTACCTTGCCGGCGGTTCGGTCACAGAGACCATACAAAAAGGGATCATTGACCCCAACCTGGCCGAGTTGGCGAATAATCCCCAACTGCTGATCTATGGCATGCTGGCGGCTTTGCTTGCTTCAGGAAGCTGGCTGTTGATTGCCACACATCATGGTTGGCCCGTATCAACAACCCACTCCATTGTTGGCTCTATCGTTGGCTTTGCCATGGTAGAAATCTCGCCTGAGGCCATTAACTGGGGAGAAGTGTTTTCCATTGTGGTCAGTTGGGTGGTTTCTCCATTGATATCAGGCTCTTTTGCTTTCTTGGTCTTTATGAGTGTTCACAAGTTTATTTTAAATACAGACAACCCGTTTAAAAATGCTAAAAAGTACGTCCCCATCTATATGTTCCTTGTCGGCTTTATGATTTCGATGGTCACCTTTATTAAGGGTCTGAAGCATATAGGTCTGCCTTTAACCTTCCTCGAAAGTATGATTTTGTCCATCCTGATTGGCCTGTTTGTGACGTTGGTGGGGGTCTATGCCTTGTCAAAAGTAAAAGAAGATGCAAAGGCTGACAGCAAGTTCCATTTCTCCAGTGTCGAGAAAGTGTTTGGTGTGATGATGATTTTTACCGCCTGCTCCATGGCCTTTGCCCACGGCTCCAACGATGTTGCCAATGCCGTAGGTCCATTAGCGGCAGTAGTCGGTATTGTCAGCACAGGTGGGGTTATTGCGGGTCAGGCCATTGCGCCGCCCTGGGTGTTACTGTTGGGGGCCTGGGGAATTGTGCTCGGCCTGGCGACCTATGGCTATAAAGTGATGGCCACCATCGGAACGCATATTACCGAGCTAACCCCCAGTCGTGGATTCGCGGCTGAACTGGCAGCGGCATCAACCGTTGTGCTGGCTTCGGGTACGGGGTTGCCTGTTTCTACGACACATACACTGGTGGGCGCTGTGCTAGGTGTGGGAATGGCCAGGGGGATTGGCGCACTGAACTTACGGGTCATCAGTACCATCTTTATGTCATGGCTGATTACCCTGCCGGCGGGCGCTTTTTTTGCCATTGTCTTTTTTGAGATATTTAAATGTATTTTTAGCTAATGAACCTGGGAGCCTGACGGACTTATGCTTTCGAGCATAAAATTCAGTAGGGCGAGTCAGAATTTTCGATCAATTTGTGCGAATAGTTGACCTATTTAAGCAAATTCATCGGAAATTCTGGCCGCGCTTTCCCGCACTTTCTCGCACTTTCTGGATTTTAGGACGAAATTGTCTTACATTCGACAGGCTCCCAAGGTATTGGCCTGACAAAACAACTCAAACAGTATATGTTATTTAGCATTTTCGCCATAAGCCCCCTGACTTTTAGAGGGTGTCGCAAAACGCTTAATTTTCTCCGTCGTCATCCCGTACAGGGATTGTAAGGGATCTATGCCACAAGGCTGTGAATCACTAAACCCGCATGATATGCGTACGGTTAGAATGCCTCCCATAGCGTGTGGTTCCTGTACGTTTCCTGTACAGGATGGGGTGTATTTCAGGGTTTCGCGACAACCTCTTTAGGCCGGGGATATAAGGCGGGAGTCCGTAAGGACTCCTGAAAAATCTTCCGGTATAATAACTACATGACCAAATGAAAACATATATTTTCTTGCTGGCAGGCCTTGCAAGGCCTGTAGACCAACTTGAAAAGCAAATGGTCATGTACTTACTGCCATGCTTAAAGCCACCAAGGGAGCAGTCACCCGGTGCTTTCTTGCCTTTGCGTGAAAATATCAACTGTCTTTAAAAATTCACCTATTATCGCTCCAATTTGGACATTGAACAGGGTACTTTCACCAGTGAAAAGTGTTAAAGACGTAACAGTAAGAGCTGTGGATAAAAATAGAAAAGAATACATTACGTTCTTTCGGGAATCGTCACCGTATATCCACGTACACAGGGGTAGAACCTTTGTGATTATGCTCGGAGGAGATGCGCTGGCGCACCATAATCTGGGTAATATTATTAATGATATTGCTCTGTTGAGTAGTCTGGGAGTGCGGCTGGTGCTTGTCCACGGCGCTCGCCCGCAGATTGACGAACGCCTGAAAGAGCGTGGACTTTGTTCGCAATGGCATAATGGTCGGCGAGTGACTGATAAAGCAACGCTTGAGCATGTTAAAGATGCAGTGGGTAATATGCGAGCTATGATTGAGTCAAAGCTCTCTCTTGGTTTGGTTAATTCCCCTATGCATGGTGCACGTATCCGGGTGCTTAGCGGCAACTTTGTCACAGCCAAACCCCTGGGGGTGCATGATGGACTCGATTATCAGCACACTGGCGAAATACGAAAAATTGACAAAACGGCTATTCAGCAATTACTGGACAGTGGCTATGTTGTTTTATTGCCCTGCCTCGGCTTGTCACCATCGGGGGAAATTTTTAATTTAGACGTCGAAGAGGTCGCGACTTTCACAGCAATCAAACTTAATGCTGAAAAACTGATCCTGTTTGGTGAAGAGCAAGGTATTTTCGAACAAGATGGAGCGCTGATTAGCCGTATTTCTCCATCAAAGGCCGAAGCTCGTATTAATAATGTTAACAAGGAGGGTCGGCAGCTATTTAAAGCAGCAATTATGGCGTGCCGTGGTGGTGTGGAGCGTTCACAGATTATCAGCTTTGCTCAAGATGGTGCTTTATTGTTGGAGCTGTTTACCCGCGACGGCACAGGTACAATGATTTCCAGGGATCACTACGAAGAAATAAGAAGTGCGTCCAATGAAGATATCTCCGGTATTCTGGAATTGATTCGTCCCCTTGAAAGGCAGGGGATACTTCGTCGTCGCTCCCGTAAAGAGCTGGAGCGGGAGATCAAACTATTCAGCGTGATTGTGCTCGATGGCATGATTATCGGCTGCGCGTCCCTTCACCCCTTTTCCGATAACGAAAGTGCAGAGCTTGCCTGTGTGGTCGTTCACCCCGATTATCGCTCAGCTCAACGCGGTGATCGCCTGTTGGAACATGCAGAACAACAGGCACGTGAGTTGGGGATGCGTTATATCTTTGTTCTGACGACACAAACCGCTCATTGGTTTATTGAGCGTGGCTTTTTGGCAGTGTCAGAACAGGTACTGCCAAAAGATAAAAAGACAGCCTATAACGTGAAACGTCAGTCAAAAGTGTTTCTTAAGGAGCTTTCTTAACAGAAAATGGGCCTTGCCGTTTCATTGTCTATCTGGCTTTCAAAAATCACCGCCAGGAGCCTGTCGGACTTATGCTTTCGAGCATAAAATTCAGTAGGGCGAGTCAGAATTTTCGATCAATTTGTGCGAATAGTTGACCTATTCAAGCAAATTGATCGGAAATTATGGCCGCACTTTCTCGCACTTTCTGGATTTTAGGCCGAAATTGTCTTAAGTCCGACAGGCTCCTAGCAAACCCGGCTATCGGGTTCGGTAGTGGGCTAAACCTGTGACTCATGCGCCTACACCCTCTGTCAATCAAGGGGTATAAAAGTCAAAATCACAGGTTCAGCCTGCCTGTTTAACGAATAAAAGTTAACTTTTAGCCCCTTTTTGGTGACCGCAGTAGCAACACGACTGTTAAGACGGTCTCTTAGGGTGATGGGTAATACGACCCGAAACCCATGAAAGACCTGTTCTGTGCATGAGTTTGTAGACGGTATTCAAATGGCAATCAATGCCGAAACGTTCCTTAGACATAGACTGGATATCTCTACCAACAATCCGTCCATTTTCCTTTTCAGCTTGTAGCGCTATAACAGCATCTTTAAATTTTTCATGCAGATCAGGCGCCATGGCCGGCTTTCTACCCCGGCCTCCTTGATCTTTCAGCCGCTCTAACCCACCCTGCTTAAAATGAGCAACCCATTGATGAACAGCGTCGTTAGATACATTCACCAACTCCGCTACTTCTGAAACGCTCAGCCCCTTTTGCAAGAAAGCCATTCCCATAAGCCTTATACACTCACGGTTATCATCCGCATGCTTGGCAGCGTCATAGAAGTCAATGGAAAAAAAGTGATCAGGAAAGTTAGGAGCGCGAGACATAATGGCAACCTGAAAAAACGATAGACTCCTGTTCTATATTAGGAGCCTGTCGGACTTAAGGCAATTTCGGCCTGAAATCCAGAAAGAGTGGCCATATTTTCCGATGAATTTGCTTAAATAGGTGAACTATTCGCACAAATCCATCGAAAAATCTGACTCGCCCTACTGAATTTCATGCTCGAAAGCTTAAGCCCGACAGGCTCCTAGCTGCCATTTTTCCATGTGTTAGAAACAATGAGTGTTGACATCCTCCCTCAGTAGCTGGGCTGTGGCTGAAAGAGGGAGGTTGGTCCGTATTGACAACATTGTCTTAATCTTGATGGACAGCCGGCGGTGGCTGATGATCAAAGAACCATCTTACCACAGACCCTGCCACCCAAAAGACGTAACCCACGCAACTTCTTGGCGGCCTGTTTTCTTCTATTTCTTCCCAGCGTTTCATTCTTCTGTTGTATTCTTTTTGGCGCTTGCCAATCGGTTCTTCTGCGACCGGTTCTTCCGTGACAGTCAGTTCCCCCCCTTCTTCTGATGACTCCGGGGTTTCTGCCTCATCGGAAGTACATATTTTTGACCCCAGGTAATCAACTATACGGGGGAATAAATACGCTTGAAATCTAACCCAGGAGGTTTTCGCATTCATTAACAATCCAAACAACGCGGCCTTACTCCCTTCAATGGACGTCTGAGCTCCCGGAAAGACAATCAGCGGATTTCCTGTAACGGATTCAGATGCCGCCAATACCGCCTGTAGATGCGGATACAACCCATCAGCAATCATCACATACCCGGCAGAACCTGCCGCGGCCAGTATATACCCTACAGCCTCCCACCAGTATTGAGCGGAGCAGGCATTTTTAAGAATATTATAAAAATGGTCATATTTTTCACGATCGTGCCACTTCAAATACAGTAAATAGGCTGCGCTTATCATAATACCCGTTGCGGCAAACAGTGGCATGTCGACTAAAGGCGCCATCGCTACACTCTGAAGCACATAAGATACCGCCCCCATCCCCAATAAAGCTTTATGAGAAGGAGGTAAAGAGGCATCTAAAGGCACAGTGGCATTAGGGTCGATGACACTGCCACTGCCATCAAACCCAAGATGACTCAAAAGACTGTACTGCTGCCCCGTCAATTGTAGCTGGGTTACCCAAAAAGCCATTGCTCCACCAACAAAGGTCATCGCTGTTAACTCCAAAGCCCCCCGCATGGTGAGATACCAGGATCTTTCGTCACTGGCACCTGCCTCATGGCCGCTTTCAATCAGTTTTATCATTTCGTGTAACAAGTGCTTGGAATGAAGAGGATCCCATTTGTGTAGCCACCACCATTTTCTAAAATCTTTTGCTATAGCAATTAATTCATCATCCTGAGCATCGATGTGTTCATACACCATACGTTCTCCCTCTCTTTCTTTTAGAAGTCGAGGCATGACCTTTTTGGCAAACTCCAACGCCGATTTTGTTTTATTCTTTTCATCCTCGGTCATCGTCCCATGGCGCATATGATGAAAAGAGGTATAATAAGTGCTGCCTATCTGCCTCAACCCATACGCAAACAGGCAGGATTCGGCAACAAGGTTACCGACAAACAGCCAGTAGCCTAAATTATCTCTGTGAGTCTCATCTGCTTCAAGCTCCAACCCAAGAAAAGCCAGCACGGCCGGCGCACCTAAACGCGCATTGACAGCATCCTGCACACTGCAAACCATTCCCACAAAAATCGAGCCAAGCATTTTTGTAAGCTCTTTACACTTTTTTATTCCTGTCATTTCGTCACTCAAAGCTAACTCCCTGAGCTGACTCATCGTATCCACATAAGATTCCGCGAATAGCATCCCTACGGAAAGAAGTGCTGTTCCATATATAAACTTTCCTTCTACTCCTGTATCCATATTCAAACCAAATAAATTGCTCGTAGCAAACCACGTCAGGGGAAGCACTGAAACAGCCAAAAACGCGTTGTACACCGTAGTAGCCAAAGAATGCTTATCTATGCCCTCGGCCTTGACCAGTTCTTTAGCATGGAGCTTAAGCTTTTGAAAATTCTCAATAAAGACACCTTCATCCCATTCAATGGATTCATCAGCACTGCTGTCAATTAGAGGGGCTTGCCCTTCTTGTCGCTCTTTTACTTCTACTTCTCTTTTTCCGAGTTCTTCGAGATCCAGCTTAATATATACTATCCCAGCCACTGGCCTCTTTGGGCACTCAGGTTCACAATGGGCTATGTCTTGTTCATCATCACCGGGAGCTGCCAATGTATTAGAAGACGATGAAATAATACATAAACAGGCAATAACAAGATGAACCAAACACCTTTGCAGATTACAAAAAAAATAGTGCCTTGATGGAAATAAAGCATAAGAAATATTCATTGCCTACTCTACTTGAAAATACCTGAGAAAACCATTTAGCAAAAAGCAAAGCTCAACAAACAGGGTACGACGCCCGCAATCCAGAAAACCGATACAAGGTTCAATTACGATCGGCTCTGAGACAAGGGACATAAACTGTCATTTCAAAGTAATAAATAAAAAAATCCTTCCATCAGAAAAGAGAGAAATGCTTCACTGTCACTGACAAAAGGAAGAATAAAATTCATAAAATATAAACCTTACTTATTACTCGACATATTTAGTCTGACCAACATCATAGATAACTTTCAGAGTACTGGCACGAAACAAAGACAGATATTCACCCCCGCTTACCTCTTCAATCAAGACAAAAAGCTCAGTGTTAAACAATAAAAAACAACAGACTCTGTACTTTTAGAAAAAACAATATTTAAACCTTCCCCTATCTGGCCGCTCTTATCAAGGTGTCTGTCCTTTAAATAAAAGACAAATGACATTTACTTATTAATATAAAGCCCTGGGTAGAATATACAACCATCTAGCTGAAACCAAAAAACAAAGGAATAAAAATAAAAAAAATATTACACAAAGATCTAAACCTTACCGAAATACTGTTATTTCACAGCCATTTATCATGAATAAAAAATTCTTTATATTAAAATCTTTATAATATTAAAAAGTGTAAAGCTTTTCAGACAAGCCTCATTATCACCGTGTTGTTGACATCCCTCCCGCCGTTAACTCGCCGTTTGACGCCCTCCCCCAGCCTGGATCGCTGGGGGATTCCTATTACCAGGGGGCTACTCTCTCACGATTTCGCTGAAGTTCCTGCTTCTTCAAGGGTTCTAACGAACCCTCCCCACAGGCTAACACGCTGTGTCCCAACGCTAGGAGCCTGACCGAGAATAGCGCCCGTAGCGAGGATTACGAGAAATTGAGGATAAAAATTTCTGCTTCTGAGGATAATAGTGGGGCTATTTGACGAAGAAGCAGGAATTTTTAGACCAATTTATCGCAACCGCAGTAGGGTAGTCTATTCTCGGACAGGCTCCTAGGAGCCTGTCGGAAACCGATAGCCCCGAACAAGCATAATAAGTTGCAGAAACAAGGAGTGTCTACTAGTCTTTGCTCAGCTAGCTCTGTTGTACCTCTGTTGTATCTCTGTTGTACCTCTGTTGTACAACAAAGGGTTTCAAGCTGCTACGACGCGGCAGGTAAGTATAGCCCCGGGGGTCTGCGAAGAGTAAGTGACCGGGGTGAGCGAGCGATGCCAACGAACGCCAACGAACGCCAGTAAAGCAGCCACTTGAAAGACGACGGGTGTACATTGTCACCTTTTGGTTTCAGAGTACCCCCCTTAAAATGAACAGGGCGTAAAACGATATGCAGATTAAACAATCAATATTTATCTTGTTGGCTGGTATTATAGGAGCGTCAGTTGTTCATGCTGTACCTCTACAAAACCTTGATACAGCGAAGCGGGATATTGTGAGATATCATCAATCAGGTCAATACGAATATGAAGTTTCGCATATTCTCTACAGTGCCAATAATTATTTAGCAGAGCGTATTGAGAAAAATAAGCTCAGTAAAAATCCGAAAAAACTGGCCATTGTGCTAGATATTGACGAAACGTCACTATCTAATTATAAAGATTTAAAAGCCATGGGCTTCGGTGGAACGACTGTAGAGCAGAGTCTGGCAGAAGGACGTGCTGATGATGCCGCAATAAAACCAACATTGGCATTATATAATTTTGCGAAATCGAACAATGTCGCAGTATTTTTTATCACAGGTCGTAAAGAAAAATATCGAGAGGCTACCGAAAAAAATTTAAAAGCGGTTGGTTACACGTCCTGGCAAAAGCTTGACCTGAAGCCAAACAATTATAGCAAGCCTTCTGCTGTTGATTACAAACAATCAAGCCGAAAAGCCATTGAGTCAGCAGGATATGATATTGTCTTGAATATAGGCGATCAATACAGTGATCTGTCTGGTGGTTATGCGGATAGAACCTATAAACTACCGAACTATATGTACTTTACTCGCTGACGAACAAAAGCGACTTTTTAGACCCATTTATCGTAGCCACAGTAGGAGCATGACTTTTAAGACCGCTTCTTATGTCAACAGAACCCGGAAGCTGATCAAAAAAGATCATAAACAGCTTCTTACGCCAGAGGCACTTAACCCGGATATTTCATAAACATGCTCCTGGCCTTGCTTGCTCCTTGCGGCTCTAAGGGCAGTTTATGAAGTATCCGGGTTTATACACGTGCACTCTCAAGTGGCGAAAAGGCTTAAGCTTCTGTAGCATTAAAACGGTTCTCTTTATCCTCGTGGGGTAATAGCAGATTCAGTAATACTGCTGTTACCGCACACAGACTTACCCCCTTGAGTGTGTAGCCGCCAAAGGTAATCACCAGGTCACCAATACCAAACACCAGCACAATAGAGACAATAACCAGGTTTCGGGGCTTGCCAAAATCCACTTGTGCTTTGATCAGAGTATTCAAACCGACAACAGCAATTGAACCAAACAGCAACATCATAATTCCTCCCATTACAGGTGCCGGAATCGTGGCCAGAAAACCGCCGATTTTTCCTACAAAGGCAACAACAATGGCAAAAATTGCGGCCCATGTCATTATTCTGGGGTTAAACGCCTTGGTCAGTATTATCGCGCCGGTCACTTCAGAATAAGTGGTGTTGGGAGGTCCACCCAACAAACCGGCAGCAGATGTTGCCAGGCCATCACCTAACAGCGTATTTTTCAAGCCTGGCTTTTCAAGGTATTTTTTTCCAGTGGCTGAGCTGATAGCCAGCATATCGCCAATGTGCTCTATTGCAGGCGCTATAGCAACAGGAATCATGTACAACATGGCATTCACATTCCACTGTGGAAAGGTGAAAGCCGGCATTATCAACCAGGCACTGTTTACCAATGGCGTATAATCGATAACGCCCATAATCATGGCTGACAGGTAGCCTGTGGCAATACCACAGAGTATGGACAGCAGCTTTAACAGACCCTTTGCTACTGTAGCCACCAGCAACGTGGCAAACAACGAAATACCGGCCAGTAACAATGCCTGCTCGTCAGCAATACCAATAAAATTACCGGTGGGGTCAATACCGGATGTCGCCATGCCTACCGCCGTTGGGGCCAGCTCCAGACCAATGACCATCAGCACAGGGCCAATAACCACCGGTGGAAAGAATCGGTATAGAATACCACTGCCTTTGAATCTCACCAGTGTACTGAGCACCACATAAAGGAAACCGGCTGCAACCAGGCCTCCCATGGTGGCAGCAACTCCCCAGCTCTGGACACTGTAGGTAATGGGGGCAATAAATGCGAAGGATGATGCCAAAAAAACAGGCACCTGCCCCCGAGTGATCAGCTGAAAAATCAGTGTCCCCACACCTGCGGTGAAAAACGCAACATTGGCATTGAGTCCCGTCAACAAAGGTACCAGCACCAATGCACCAAAGGCTACAAATAAGACCTGCCCGCCCATTAGTAGCTGTTTGAAAGGACTGTCGCCTCCCGATGAACCCTTACCCATTTGGCTTCCCTCTTATAACTTTCTATAGGGTTTCTTTTTTAGAAGCAGTCTTAAACCCGTGCTGCTACTGCAATCCGCAATAAATGATTTTTTCTAGGAGCCTGTCCGAGAATAGCGCCCGTAGCGAGGATCGCGCGAAATTGAGGATAAAAATTTCTGCTTCTGAGAACAATAGCGGGGCTATTTGATGAGGAAGCAGTAATTTTTAGACCAATTTACCGCAACCGCAGTAGGGCAGTCTATTCTCGGACAGGCTCCTAGCCCGGATATTTCATAAACATGCTCCTGGCCTTGCTTGCTCCTTGCGGCTCTAAGGGCAGTTTATGAAATATCCGGGCTAGCGCGTACCAAAAATTTTATCCCCGGCATCACCAAGCCCTGGCAAAATATAACCTTTGTCGTTTAGTTTGTGATCAACAGATGCCGTATAAATTTCAACATCCGGGTGAGCGCTCAAGACTTTCTCAATCCCCTCAGGGGCGGCAACCAGAACCAGGCAGCGAATTTCCCGGCAACCGGCTTTTCTCAGCATATCAATGGTAGCTAACATGGAGCCGCCAGTAGCCAGCATCGGATCAAGAATCAGGGCAATCCGTTCATCAATATTGCTAACCAGCTTTTCAAAATAAGGCACAGGCTCCAGCGTTTCTTCATCACGGTACAGGCCAACGACACTGACACGGGCGCTCGGTAGTAGCTCCATAACACCGTTCATCATTCCTAAACCTGCTCGCAGAATCGGAACAATGGTTATTTTTTTGCCTTTGATTTGTTGCACCGTGACATCACCAGCCCAGCCATTTATCACGGTTTCTTCCAGTGGCAGATCTTTTGTTGCTTCATAGGTGAGTAAAGTGCCAACTTCACTCACCAGCGCGCGGAAACTTCTGGTGCTGATATCCCGCTCACGCATAAGCCCAAGTTTATGTTGTATTAATGGATGCTTGATTTCCTGAACACTCATACCTGCCCTCTGCGTAATATCTGCGTAATATAAAAAGCGCACATAAATTCGCTTATTTTCCCATAATGCATGACATCATGCCCATAGGTTTTTCTAACAGATTAAAAGGGAAGGCAACGCTTGCAGTTCTGATACAGTCGAGGTATTTTTTTCTCCTTTTTTCCGAGGTACAGGCGTACTTATTTTTAGGCTGTGCCTGCTGTTTATCTTAACGACCCGTGGGGTTCACGCGAAATGTCTGTTGATCTCAAGCATATCCGGCAAGTGCTGGATGAAGCGGACTGTCTTTATACCGGCGAGCAAATTGAAGACGCTATCAAAAAGATGGGGCGGCAAATCACCGCAGAACTGGCAGATAGCAATCCTCTGATCTATTGCGTCATGAACGGTGGCCTGGTTCTAACGGGAAAATTGTTGACAGAAATGCCTTTCCCCCTGGAAGCTTCTTATGTGCACGCGACGCGTTACCGCCATCAACTCACTGGTGACGAGCTGGATTGGAAAGTGCGTCCTGCGCAGGATATGACCGGTCGAACGGTTCTGATTCTGGATGATATTCTTGACGAAGGCCACACATTAGACGCCATTGCCGATTTCTGCAAAGGGCAGGGTGCTAGCCGTGTCTTAACCGCAGTATTGATTAACAAGATACACAATCGCAAAGCCCGCCCTGATATGAAAGCCGATTTCAGTGGGCTGGATATTGGCGATCGGTATATTTTTGGCTACGGGTTGGATTACCAGGGTTATTGGCGTAACGCGAATGGGATTTTTGCCTTGAAAGGGCATTAGTAGGAGATAGCCCTGAAGCTGCCTGTTAAACCGTAATTCCGCATGCCAATACTGTGGGCAGTTTTTTTACGGTTTTCTCAAGTAGCCTCCACGCAGGGCATCATAACTCATCGGATTTACCGACATTTTTGCTGACTGACAACTGATCAGCCAGAAAAGCCCTCACCGCAGCTTCAGGTGATCAGGGAGAATTAACCTTTTTCACATGAAATACTGCCTATTATGTACCTGTATTTTGGCTTGTCCTGAGAATCTTTTCGGATGATATAGCCATCAGAACCCTTATCTTTACACCAGACCCGTATGGTATATTTTTCTTTATGGAAAAGTCCTCCATGTTCAAGATTCGTTATGGAAAAATTAAACCATCCCTTGGTATTGTGGGCAGCGATTAAATCACCGTGTTTCAGTTTGTAGTACACATCTCCTTTTACGTCAACATAGTTACTTTTGTCATATTTCGGCACAGTAATCTTCAGCTTGCTGACCAGGTCAACACTTTCTGTTCCCCACTTTTCCATTTTCACCTCTGAAACAGCCTTGGCATCACTGTGGGGAGCTACGCTGTATACCTTGGCATCGGCTAATGTTGAATGCACCATGCACGAAAAAACAAAAGACAGTACAGCAACTGAAGGAAATTGAATGCTTTGGTCAAACATAAGAAACCTCGTAATATCATTCCGGCTTTTGACGGGTCATCTGGGGATAGACAGGATGATCGATCGTAGTTGTTCGCGGTATTGAGCTGACCAAATTATGGGTTTATCAAATAGCGCGGGGTTACCCCCACCAGAGCGTTAGCTTGGTGGGGGAAACAACCGAAGGCATTGCGAAGTTTTGCCTCGAAGGTTGTGTTGCTTAGGTGGCGTTCATGCTCGAAAGCTTAAGCCCGACAGGCTCCTAGGAGCCTGACCGAGAATAGACTGCCCTACTGCGGTTGCGATAAATTAGTCTAAAAATTCCTGCTTCTTTGTCAAATAGCCCCACTATTATCCTCAGAAGCAGAAATTTTTATCCTCAATTTCTCGTAATCCTCGCTACGGGCGCTATTCTCGGTCAGGCTCCTAGGAAGAATTAACCTTTTTTGGCACATGAGATATGGCCTATTACGAAACATTTTTCTGGCTTGCAAGAGGAAAATCTACGGATGATATAACCATCAGAACCGCTACTGTTACACCAGATCCGGTAGGTAAATTTTTCCTTACCTAACCTGCCTCCATGCTTAAGTTCAGTCTGGTTAGCACCAAACCATACATTATCATCGTGGGCAACCCCTAACTCGCGGTCACCCAATTCGTAGTATAGGTCCGCTTTTATTTCAACATAGTTCCTTATGTCATATTTCGGAACAGTAATCTTCAGCTCGCTGACAATGTTAACACTTTCCCTGGACGAGTAAGATGTCTTTGAGCTAACTTTGGCGTCACCGTGGGGAGTAATGCTGTATACCTTGGCATCGGCTGGCGCTGTGTGCGCAATGCACGAAAAAACAAAAGACAGTACAGCAACTGAAGGAAATTGAATGCTTTTGTCGAACATAGGGAACTCCGTATAGTCAATTGCGGTTTTTGGCTGATCACCCGGGGATAGCCTGGATGATCAGTCGTAAGTACATGACCAAATGAAAACATATATTTTCTTGCTGGCAGGCCTTGCAAGGCCTGTAGACCAACTTGAAAAGCAAATGGTCATGTACTTAGCTGTTCAACGGGTTCCTGGCTTGTCTTGCAGCCGCTTAGACAGAGGGTAAGTCAACAATAGATTGACCGAATCGCCCTTCCTTGTCTTTATCAAACATTTAATCAACACTTTCGGCAGTATTGAGCTGATCAAACGGGTGATTTGCGCATGTTCTAATAGTGAGCGGTGAGAAAAATTAACCTTTAACACAGGAAATATGACCTACAATGAACATGTTTTTTGGCTTTATAGAGCCTATGTTTCCTCGGACGATATACCCGTCAGAACCGCTATTATTACACCAGACCCGCAGAATAAATTTTTCCTTACCAAAAGGGCCACCGTGTTTGAGACCAGTCAGGGAAAAATCAAACCATTTATCTTTATCGTGAGCAGTGACTAACCTTTTCTTTCCCACTTTGAACACTTTGAAGTACAAATCTCCTTTTATTTCAGCATAGCTACTTTGGCCATATTTCGGCACGGTAATCCTCAGTTTTTTGACAAGCTCAACACTTTCTGGCTTTTCCATTTTTACCTCAGAGTCAACCCTGGCGTTACCATGGGCAGTGACGCTGTATACCTTGGCATCGGCTAATGTTGAATGCGCAATGCACGAAAAAACAAAAGACAGTATAGCAACTGAAGGAAATTGAATGCTTTTGTCGAACATAGGGAACTCCGTATAGTCCATTGCGGCTTTTGGCTGATAATGCGAGTATAGCCCGGATGATCCAACCCTGGCGGTTCAACCAGTTTCTGGCTCGTTTTACAACCAGTCGGGAAGTAGGTAAGTCAAAAATATATTCACCGAATATCCCCTGTCTTTATCAAACATTTCATCAACACTTTCTCAACACTTTCGGCAGTATTGAGCTGACCAAACAGATGATTTGCGCATGTTCTACTGTTGAGCAGTGAGAAAATTAACCTTTAACACAGGAAATATAACCTACAACGAACATGTTTTTTGGTTTGAGGGGGGCTGTGTTTCTTCGGGCGATATACCCGTTAGAACCGGTATTGTTACACCAGACCCGCAGGGTAAATTTTTCCTTACCAAAAAGGCCACCATGTTTGAGATCAGTGACGGAAAAATCAAACCATTTATCTTTATCGTGAGAAGTGACTAACTCTTTCTCTCCCAATTTCACGTACAGATCTCCTTTTATTTCAGCATAACTACTCTGGTCATATTTCGGCACGGCAATCTTCAGTTTTCTGACAAGCTCAACACCTTCTATCCAGTCCATTTTTACCAGAGAGGCAACCTTGGCGCCACCATGGGCAGTGACGCTGTATACTCTGGCATTGGCTGTCGCTGTGTGCGCAACGCATGAAAAAACGACAGACAATGCCGCCAATGAACGAAACTGAATACTTTGGTCAAACATAAGCGACTCCGTAATGCTAATTCCGACGTTTGAGATAATGCCGGGATTCAACCCTGGCTGTTCAACGGGCTTCTGGCTCGTTTTACAACCAGTCGGGAAGTGGGTAAGTCAAAAATATATTCACCGAATATCTCCTGTCTTTATCAAATATGCCATGTCCGCAATGGTGAGCTGACCAAACTATCGTTTTATGCTCGAAAGCATAAGTCCGACAGGCTCCTGACCTTGAGAGATTAGAAAAATTAACCTGTAGCGCATGAAATATGGCCAACGATAAAACGCGTCTCTGGTGGAAAATGAGAAAATGGTCGGACGATAAATCCATCAGAACCGCTACTGTTACACCAGACGTGGAGGGTATATTTTTCCCTGTGAAAAGGTCCACCATGCTTAATATCAGTGACGGTAAAACCAAACCATTGACCATTATTGTTGGCAGTTGTTAAACCGTCGTAATTCAATGTGTAGTATAGATCTGCTTTTATCTCAACATAGTTACTTTCGCTATAGTACGGAACAGTAATCTGCAGCTTGCTGACAACGTCGACATGTTCTTTAAACGTCTCCCTTTTCACCTCCGAGATAGCATTAGCGTCACCGTAGGCAGTGACGCTGTATACCGTGGCATTGGCTGTCCCTGTGAAGACAACGCTTAAAAAAACGAAAGACACTACAGCAAAGGAAGGAAATTGAATGTTTTGGTGAAACATAATCAACTCCGCAATGTCAATTTCAGGTTTTGATTAAAAACTCCGGGATGGGCGATGATCACTCGTAGCCGTTCAACGAGCTTCTGGCTCGCTCTACTGAATTTTATGCTCGAAAGCGGTAGTCTATTCTTGGTCAGACTCCTAGGAGCCTGACCGAGAATAGCGCCCGTAGCGAGGATTACGAGAAATTGAGGATAAAAATTTCTGCTTCTGAGGATAATAGTGGGGCTATTTGAC
>NZ_JAVLSP010000085.1:0-17076 GCF_031528575.1 Candidatus Sororendozoicomonas aggregata | reverse complement strand
GAAAACAGGCGACAGAGAACGCGGGGGAAGAGGCGGACTATATGACCATCGCCCAACCTTTTATTGATCAACTCAACAGCATCAACCCGGAGGCCAGCGCGTGAGAAAAGCCATAACACGGTATGTCTGGAATCTGCTGATTGCCATTGATCAGCTAGTCAATACGTTACTGGCCGGGCATCCTGACGAAACCATCAGCAGCCGCGCCGCCAAGGCTAACCGCCAGGGCAAACGCTGGGGCTGCGTGCTGTGCAAGCTGTTAGACGTGGTAGACCCGGACCACTGTGAAAAGTCTATCGAAGTTGACGAAGGTGATAGGCGCTACCAGAACGCCCAGCAAGGACAGAACGGGTAGCCAGGGCTGCCCCCAAGGGTTTACACTGGCCTTAACGCCCCGTTAACCCCGCTTTATACACCCCCTCTTTTATAAAGAGCAATCCCTGAAATACATCAAGTACCACCCCGGCGTGAATCGGTCACACTAAAAGCCTGTTAAAGGATTTTACTGTACTCCTTATTACTCACTCAGATTCCCCGGAGGGACTATGGCCACGGACTTTCTCCATGGCGTGGAGGTGCTGGAAATTGATGCAGGCCCCCGTCCCATTCAGGTGGCCCGCTCGTCGGTCATTGGCCTGATTGGAACCGCACCGGATGCCGATGCAAATACCTTTCCCTATAACACTGCCACCCTGATCAGCGGCAGTCGGCAAATGGCCGGCAAGCTTGATACCACCGGCAATGGCCTTGGCACACTGCCCAGTGCCATGGATGGCATCTTTGACCAGACCGGTGCCGTAGTGGTTGTGGTACGGGTCCAGGAAGGGGCTGACGATGCCGCTACCCAGGCCAATGTGGTCGGTGGCACTGACGGCAACGGTGAGCACTCTGGTCTCAAGGTGTTTCTGGAAGCCCAGAGTGAGTTGGGTTTTACCCCCCGCCTGTTATGCGCGCCAGGGTTTAGCCACCAGGACGCCGTGGCTGCTGAGATGGAAGTGGTGGCCAATCGTCTGCGGGGTATGGCTATTCTCGACGGCCCTAACAGCACAGATGCTGCTGCCATTGCCAGGGTGGACAGCCATGGCTCGCGCTGTTATCTGGTTGACCCCTGGGTAAAAGTGTTTGATACCGTCGCAGCAGCCGAAAAGGTTGAGCCTGCCTCTGCCCATGTCTGCGGTTTAATCGCCCGCACGGATAACGAACTGGGCTTCTGGCATTCCCCCTCCAACAAAGCTATCTACGGCATTATTGGTCTTGGACGACCCATTGATTTTGTTCTGGGCGATAAGTCGGCCCGGGCGAACCTGCTCAACGGGAAGCACGTGACCACCATTATCCGCCACGATGGCTTCCGCTTGTGGGGTAACCGTAACTGCAACACCTCCGACACCAAGTGGATGTACCTGAGTGTGCGCCGCACGGCGGATATTATCAACGACTCTATTCTGGCGGCGCACCTGTGGGCCGTGGATAAGAACAACGGCAGTGCGTACCTGGAAGCTGTCACCGAAGGGGTGAATGCCTTTATGCGCTCCCTGGAGGCACAAGGTGCCCTCATTGGCGGCCATTGTTATGCCGATCCCGACCTTAACAGCCCGGCCAGTATTCAGCTGGGGCAGGCCTGGTTTAACTTTGAGTTCACCCCACCGTTCCCGGCGGAACGGGTGATCTTCCGTTCCCACCTGGTGAACGATTACCTGGAGGAGATCGCCTGATGATTAAGGACATTGTGACAGGCCTCAATGCCTATGTGGACGGTCGCAGTTATATCGGGGAAGTGGTGGAGCTGGTACTGCCCAAGCTGACCCCGAAGCTGCGTGAATACAGTGCCGGAGGTCTCGGGGCTCCCGTGGATATTCCCACCGGTGAGCTGGAAAAACTCGAAAGCACCGTCACCCTGGCGGGGGTGAACCCTGAATTAATCAAGGGTTTTGGGGTCACGCTTAATAGCATTATCCCGCTGACGTTTCGCGGCCATACCCATTCAGAAGATGGCAGTGAGGGCACGGTGGTCGTGGTTCAGCGCGGGCTGATCAAGGAGCTGGACTGGGGCACCTGGAAGCCCGGCGAAGACAGCCCGCTCAAGGCCACCCTGAGTTTGCACTACTACCGTTATGAGTATCAGGGCGCAGTGCTGATTGAGGCGGACCTGATGAACTATAAGCTGATTGTCAACGGGAAAGACCAGCTGGCCAACTTCCGCGCGTCGTTGATTGGCTAACGGCATTCATTGATTAAAGGACGGTTAACCCATGGTTAAAGGCGCAGAGAAAATCACCCTGGCATTTCCCATTGAAGTGGATGGCACCGAAACCGATACCCTGTACCTGCGCCGCCCCAAGGTGCGGGACCTGAAGCTGATGGACAGCTTCAGTGGGGATGTGGAAAAGAGCATTCAACTGCTGGCGGCATTGTGTGAGATTCCACCGACTTCGGTTGAAGACATGGACACCGCAGACTTTGAACGGTGCAGTAAAAAAGTCGAGGGGTTTATGCAGTCCGCTGGGAAGACCTCCGGCACGTCGTCGCGCGGGTAGCCGCCATCTTGCACCAGCACCTGCCGGTATTAATGGGAATGACCGTGGACGAGCTGCTGGAGTGGGATGGCGAAGCCAGGCGCTTAGCCGGGGAGTTTGCGGCGCAGAGGGGATTCTGAGGGTTTTGAATAACAACCGTGAGCAAGGGGCTGCTGGAAGGCATTGAGCGTGGGATCGTACGCGCGATCAGGCAGCTGGTCTTCAACCGCCAGCTGACGTGACACCAGGGTGTAAATCACCACAAAAGGTGCGGCCACGCCAATGGCCATGACGGCTCCCTCTATATAACCGACCCAGGCAATAAAGCCCCAAAAGACCGCCTGGAGAGCGATAGCCGCGAATGCGTAAAGTAGTCCCATAAAAACCTCCGTGTAAAACAACAGTATAGACCATTGAACCCATGAAAGACCTGAACCTGTCCGTGATTATCAGCGCTGTGGATCGCATGACGCAACCCGTGCGTAAGGTGATGCAGTCCACGGACCGGCTGACGGACAGCGTAAAGCAGCAACAAACGGTGCTCAACAAGCTGGGCCGCATGGACAGTGATATCAAGCACTTTCGCCAGCTGCGCCAGAGCACCCAAAACACGGCAAAGTCCCTGTCTGAGGCCCGCACCAAAGCCACTCGCCTGGGCCAGCAGCTGCACCAGAGCACAACACCCACCCGGAAAATGCAGCAGGCCTTTGATCAGGCCCGGCGCAGTGTTCAGACCCTGCAACGCCAGCACACCAGCCAGCAACACCAACTGCAACAGCTACGCAGCCGACTGAATCAGGCCAGTGTCTCCACCCGCAACCTGGGCGAAGCACAACGGCGACTCAAACAAGAAACCCGACAGACCAGCCAGGCACTGGAGAGCCAGAATACCCGACTGGAAAAGATGCAGGTGGCTCGCCAGCGTATTGCCACCCGTATGGCCACAGCCGCCAATATGATGTTTGTGGGCCATGCGGCGGGGCAGGTGGGCAGAACGGCTGCGGGGATGCTGAGAGCACCGGTACAAACCGCTGTGCAGTTTGAAGAAGCCATGAGTGGGGTGGGGGCTGTTGCCCGGGCCAGTGCTGAGCAAATAACCCAGCTGACCAATAAAGCCAAAGAGCTGGGAGCGACGACCCGCTACTCTGCCAGTGAAGCCGCCGCCGGTATGAAATACCTGGCCATGGCTGGGTTTAGCGCCGGGCAGATTACCGCTAGCCTGCCGGGTGTTATGAACATGGCCACGGCGGGGGCAGCGGATCTGGGCAGGGCCAGCGATATTGCCTCGGATATTTTAAGTGCCTTTGGTCTGGAAGCCACGGAGATGGAGCGGGTAGCAGACACCCTGACCGCTACCTTTACCCGCGCCAATACCAAACTGGAGATGCTGGGTGAGTCCATGAAGTATGTGGGCCCGGTGGCACGCACGGCTGGGATGAGCCTGGAAGAAACTGCCGCCATGGCCGGGCTGTTGGGTAATGTGGGCATTAAATCCAGTATGGCTGGCACCACCTTACGGGCCATGCTGCAAGGGCTGGCGGCACCCACAGGTGCGGCAGCAGATACCCTGCAAACACTGGGGATTGAGGTGCATGATCTGGAAGGGAACCTGCGCTCAGTACCCACCCTGCTGGGTGAGCTTGCCGAAGCCACCGCCAGTATGGGCAGTGGTGAGCGGCTGTCCGTTCTTAAAACCCTGTTTGATGCTGAAGCAGCAGCGGGTGTCTCTGAGCTTATTGGTCAGGAAGGGGCCAGGGGAATCACCAGGTTTACGGCCATCTTGAAAGAAGCTGGCACCGAGGCAACCCGTGTGGCACAGCAAATGGATAACAATGCTGCCGGTGGCTTCAGGGCGATGAACTCTGCCATCGAAGGGATGCAAATCAGTTTTGGGGACTTACTGCTACCGGCAGTTAGAGCTGCTACCGATATTATTACCGGGCTAACCCGCAGAATGCGCAGCTTTATCCACGAGTGGCCCACCTTATCCAGGTGGGTGGGCTTTGGTATTGCCGCCATTGCCGGGCTGGCCTTTGCCTTCTCGGGCTTGATGATGGTGCTGGCCAGTACCCTGGGTGCCACGGTGATTGTCCGCTATGGTTTGCAGGCACTGGGTATTAAAGGGCTGTTTGGCGCCGGTGCAATAAAAGCCCTGACTGTCTCGTGCTTCAGTTTTGTGGGTAAAGCGGTGCCAGTGATGCTGGGTGGGTTGAAAGCGCTGACCATCGCACTGATGACCAACCCCATGGGTTTACTGATTGGCAGCATTGCTCTGGCCGCAGGGCTGATCATTGCCAACTGGGAGAAAATTGGTTCGTGGTTCAGTGGCTTGTGGGCAGGCGTTAAAGAGCTGTTTACGGGTGGTTGGAACGTCATTAAAAAGGTGTTTTCGTTCTCCCCGCTGGGTTTGGTGATGAAAGCCTGGGGGCCGATGCTGGAGTGGATCAGTGGCAAGATCGCCTGGGTTGGCAATGCAGTGAGCACGGTCACCAACCTGTTCAGTGATGACGATGAGAGCAGCAAAAGCACAGCCAGCAAAAAAGCGGCTGTGGCCGCAGCAGTGACGGCAGCGGCGGCAACACCCGTGGCGGCTACGCCTGCAACCAGCACACCTGAACCTGTAAGCCAGCAGTATACCCTCCAGATTCATCAACAACCGGGCGAAGATGCCGAAGCACTGGCCGAGCGGGTCATGGCCAGGCTGCGTGAAAAGGATGCCCATGCCCGAAGCGGTGCCCAGTATGATCAGGAATAACGTCGATGAGTAAAGCGATTATGCTGGCCCTGGGGGCTTACCGGTTCAGCATTAACACCGCTGCCCACCAACGGCTGCAACGAACCAGCCAGTACCGCTGGCAGGCACAACAGCGTATCGGACAGAAGGCAGTGAACCAGTACCTGGGACCGGGTAATGACCGCATTACCCTGGAAGGGGAAATACTGCCGCATTTTAAGGGTGGCCTGCGCCAGGTAGATGCCATGCGGACCGAGGCTGGCAAAGGTGAGGCGCAGATCCTGTCAGACAGCGCTGGCACCGTGTGGGGCAAGTGGTGCATTCTGACGATTGAGGACACCTGGAGTGATCTGGGCCCCGATGGGACGCCACGGCGGATTACCTTCCGGCTGACCTTGCAGGAAGATGGGGACGACAAACTGGCTGGCCTGCCAACGCTGGGCATTATCACCCCTATTCAGGGCACCTTTGTTTAAGAGAAGTCTAAAAAGCATAGAAGAAGCAACGATGAAATACCGTACCCGCGAGAATGATATGCTGGACCGTATCTGCCTGGCCCATTATGGCCGGGCTGATGCCGTCCCTGAGGTGCTGGCGTCGAACCCTCAACTGGCAGAGCAGCCCCCGGTGCTCCCGGCCAATCTGATCATCGACCTGCCCACCCTGACCCAGCCCCATGAACCGACCCCCGTGAGGCTTTGGGATTGATGACACCGGATTTTACTGTCCAGGCGGATACGCAAAATATTACTGACACCATCAAGCGCCATCTGATCAGCCTGCGGATTACCGATGAGGCCGGCTGGCAGTCGGATAGTCTGGAGATCCGGCTGGATGATCCAAAAAGCGCCATGGCATTACCCCGCCACGGGGCTGAGCTGCTGGTGAGTCTTGGCTATATAAAGGAAGGGACTGTAAGGATGGGGACGTTTACCGTGGACGAGGTGAGCGTGGAAGGGCCGCCAGAGACCCTGATTATCCGCGCCCGGGCGGCTAACTTCCGCAATAGCTTAAAAGAGCAGAAGACCCGTGCCTGGGAAGGCGTCACTCTTGGGGACCTGGTGAGCACCATCGCCAGTGAGCATGGCCTGTCACCGGTGATCAGTGAGGCACTGGCCGCTAAAGTGCTGATCCATATCGACCAGGTGGATGAGTCTGACCTGCATTTTTTAACGCGCCTGTCCAAAGATATGGGCGCTATCAGCAAACCTGCAGAGAACCGTTTGTTGTTCGTAACGCGCGGGGAAGCCCGGACTGCCAGCAGTAAACCTATGCCCGAGATCCCCCTGCACCGATCGGAGCTGACCCGCTACCAGTTCAGCCTGGCGGACCGTGGCAAATACGCCGCCGTCATTGCCCACTGGCACAACAGCGAAACCGGCCAGAGCACCCCCGTCAAAGTGGGTGAAACCGACACCAAGCCTGTGTTTACCCTCAAAGGGCTACACCCCGACGCCAGCGCCGCTGAAAGCGCCGCCACTGCTAAACTGCAAGCGCTCAGAAGAGGCCAGGCCACCGGCAGTCTGACCGTCCCTGGCAGGGCCGACCTGATGGCCGAAACCCTCCTCCAGATCAGCGGTATAAAACCTACTATTGACGGTGACTGGATCATCACCCGCGCCGAACATGAGCTGGGCAGCCAGGGCTATATCACCCGCCTGAGTGTAGAGAGTCCAACTAAATGAAGGCACACTGCGCGGTTTAACAGGACGTTAACGGGTGTTTAACGCTTCGCTGAAAAGTCGGCGAACCCTCAAAATGTACCCAAATGGTGCATTTTACGCAGGACGGTTTGGGAATACCTGGAACCTGAGAAAGGGGCGCGTCAATGGGTCTGGTACAGACAGTCGCCGTATAAATCCGGCGTTTTGCTCAAAAAACACTCGCAAAGCAGGGGTGAACAGGTCTATTGCACGACAGGTGTCATTCCCAAACCCATCGACCAAAAATCCCAAACCCATCGACGCGCTACACGCTACAAACTACACAGATAATAACAAAAGTTGACAAAGCGTAATTTAAAACGTAGGTTTCAAACATACGTTTGACTCACTGCTATAATGATATAACAATGACAAAACACCCTTGGAGGTAGTGTCATGCCTGAATATAAAGCCCCACTTCGTGACCTTCGCTTTGTTCGCAATGAGCTGCTCAATTATGCAGAACACTATGCCAATCTCCCCAATGGACAAGATGCTACCCCGGACATGGTAGACGCCATCATGGAAGAAGGTGCCAAATTCTGTGAACAAATGCTATCCCCTCTCAATCGCATTGGTGACGAGCAGGGCTGTACTCGAAATGATGACGGCAGTGTCAAAACTCCCGATGGTTTTAAAGAAGCTTATAAACAGTTTGTGGAAGGAGGCTGGGCTTCTTTGGAAAACACTACGGAGTATGGCGGTCAAGGACTGCCCATTTCTCTGGGGGTCGTGCTGCGTGAAATGATGGGGCAGGCTAACTGGTCCTGGGCCATGTATCCCGGTCTGAGCCACGGTGCCATGAATACCCTGGAAGCCCATGGTACTGATGAGCAAAAGCAAACGTACCTTACCAAGCTGATTTCCGGTGAATGGACTGGCACTATGTGTCTCACTGAAGCACACTGTGGCACTGACCTTGGCATGCTGCGGACAAAGGCCGAACCACAGGACGATGGTTCCTACACAATCAATGGCACCAAAATTTTCATTTCCTCTGGCGAACACGATATGAGCGAAAATATTGTGCATATTGTACTCGCTCGTCTGCCCGATGCGCCCGAAGGTGTCAAAGGTATCTCACTGTTTATTGTGCCCCGCCAGTTGCCAGAAGGTGAGGGTGTCAGCGCAGAGAACAACGGTGTAACCTGTGGTTCCCTTGAGCACAAAATGGGCATTCACGGAAATTCCACTTGTGTGATGAATTTCGATAATGCCAAAGGTTTTCTGGTTGGCACTGCTAATAAAGGACTGAACTGCATGTTCACCTTTATGAATACCGCACGAATTGGTACGGGTTTACAAGGTATTGCCCATGGAGAAACAGCCTTTCAGGGCGCGCTGCGATACGCCCGTGAGAGGGTGCAGGGTCGTTCGCTCAATGGCCCCAAAAACCCCGACGCACCTGCTGATTCTTTGATGGTACATCCCGATATTCGGCGAATGTTACTCACCATCAAGGCTTTCACCGAAGGCAATCGTGCCATGGCCTACTTTGCCGCTAAACTTGCCGATTTAACCCATGAAAGCAATGACGAAGAAACCCGCAAGCAAGCAGAATTGCAACTAGGGTTCTTAACCCCGATTGTCAAAGCCTTCTTTACCGAAACTGGCTTTGAATGTGCCAATCTTGGTTTACAGTGCCTTGGTGGTCATGGCTATATTGCCGAGTGGGGCATGGAACAAAATGTCAGAGATAGCCGAATTTCCATGATTTATGAAGGAACCACCGGCATTCAGGCACTGGATCTACTGGGGCGCAAAGTCCTGATGAGTCAGGGAGAATCATTGAGATGCTTCACCAAGATTATTCATAAATTCTGTCAGGCCCATGCTGAAAATGAACAACTTCAGGAATTTATTGAACCTTTGAAGGCGATCAATAAAGAGTGGGGTGAAATTACCATGGGCATTGGCATGAAAGCGATGAAGAACCGGGAGGAAGTGGGCGCCGCTTCGGTGGATTACCTGATGTTCTCTGGCTATGCCGCCCTTGCCTACTTTTGGGCTGATATGGCGCGTGTTGCCCATGAAAAACTGGCCGAAGGCACCTCGGAAGCCGGTTTCTATAAAGCCAAGATTCAAACGGCGAAATTTTTCTATGAGCGCTTGCTGCCAAGGGCATATGCTCACAAAACCTGCGTAGAGTCAGGGGCTGATACCCTGCTAAGCATGAATGAAGCTGATTTTGGGGATGTTTAAGAAGCTGTTCACGAACAACGTCTGATAAAAGCTGTCTTTTCTGACCGCGCTCGCGCTGTTGCAAGGAAAATTTGAACGCCAACTTTGCGTTCAAACGTCTTGCAATAGCGTCTTGCCAGTAAACCCAAAGCGCTTGAAACCCGACATCACTCACTTCGGTTTGAGGAAAAAAAGCGCCCGACGCGCTTTCCGTCCCGGAGGCCGTCTGAAATGCGTTTTGGTTGACTCATTGTTTCACCTTGTTTTGACGCGCAATCTACAATGCTCATCACAATGGGGTAAAACACAGTGTCATAAAAAATCTGAACTAATCTTTAAGGGTTTATAATAAACCCCGAAAAGAGCACTCAGGAATGACTATATTAAAATCTGCCTGCCTGGCATTGGTCACTAGCCTTTCAATTTTGTTGTCATTACCACTATTGGCAGGTGATACCCATTATGGGAATTATGGGAAAACCGTTAATCCGCCACTTACTTCTATTGTCGCAAGGGCCGATGACAACCCTGATTCCCTTCAAAGTCACTCTACTTCCGACCCGGCATCAAACGAGATGAACGCATCAAGCTGGAAGACCAGATTCTGGGGCCGGCCTTTTCGTAATCATCTTTACCTTGGCATGTGGAGCTACCATCTCCAACCCAGAGATGACCAGGATTGGAACAACCAGCTCATTGCCATCTCCTACCACGGTTATTATGCCGGTACGTTTTACAATACCTTTAGCGACCGGTCCTGGTCATTAGGTGTCCAGCGCCAGTGGTTTCAAAATAACTACGGCCCCCTTGATGTTGAAGTGGGTTACCGTGCTGGCCTGCTGAACGGGTATAAAAACCACATGAATCTGTATGATACACACTTGTTTCCTCTCTTTCAGGTGGTTGCTGATATTGACTATAAAGGCCTGGGGGTAGAGTTTTCCTGGGCAGGAGTGGTTCTCACCGCGGGTTTTTTCTACCGCTTTTAGACCGCCATTTGGAATAGTTAAAACGTTAGTTTAAAACGTTCTTTTGAAGGTTGTGATGTCTGTTGTAAACTGTCCTGTATAGGTTTTTAGAATAAATAACACAGCGGCAAGATCTCAGGAGTAACGTCCATGACCACCTATAACGCCCCCTTGCGTGATATGCGTTTTGTAATGCACGAGGTGTTCAACGCATCAAAGAGGTGGCAGCAATGGCCTGCCCTTCAGGATACCGTAGACAGAGATATTGCCGATGCCATTCTCGAAGAAAGCGCCAAGCTTGCCTCACAGGTTGTCGCGCCCATTAACCGCCCGGGCGATGAGGAGAGTTGTCAATGGAACGAAGGGGTAGTGACAACTCCGGCGGGTTACCGTGAAGCCTATCAACAATGTGCAGAGGGCGGCTGGGTAGGTTTAGCTGGCAACCCGCAGTATGGGGGGATGGGCATGCCAAAAGTGCTCGGCGCGCAGTTCGATGAAATGATGAGCAGCGCCAGTCTGGCGTTTATTCTTTACCCCAGCCTGACCTCCGGTGCGACACTGGCCCTCAATGCCCATGGCTCTGACGAATTAAAAGCGTTCTACCTGCCAAAAATGTACAGTGGGCAGTGGTCAGGTTCCATGTGCCTGACAGAACCCCATGCCGGCACCGATTTAGGCATGATCAAGACCAAGGCAGTGCCCTGTGATGATGGCAGTTATCAGATTACCGGCACAAAAATATTTATTACCGCCGGGGAACATGACCTGACAGAGAATATCATTCATCTGGTGCTTGCCAAGTTGCCTGATGCCCCTGCGGGTACCAAAGGCATCTCGCTTTTTCTGGTGCCTAAAATCAACCCGAACAGCGATGGTACTTTAGGTGAGGCCAATAAAGTAAGCTGTGGCTCCCTTGAACACAAAATGGGTATCAAGGCTTCTGCCACTTGCGTGATGAACTATGATGGCGCAAAAGGTTATCTGGTTGGTGAAGCCAACAAAGGTCTGGCAGCCATGTTTACCATGATGAACTACGAGCGCCTGTTTGTGGGCATACAGGGATTAGGCTGTGGTGAAATGTCATACCAGAGCGCGCTCGCCTATGCCAAAGACCGCTTGCAGGGGCGGGCAGCCACAGGTATCACCAGCAAAGACAAACCGGCTGACCCTCTTTTAGTCCACGGGGATGTCCGTCGCATGCTGATGACCATGAAGGCTCTAAACGAAGGTGGTCGTGCATTTTCAACGTACGTAGCCATGCAACTGGATATTGCCAAATACAGTAATGAATCCGAAGAAAAAGCCCAGGCTGACGCATTAGTCGCCTTACTCACCCCCGTTACCAAAGCCTTTTTCACTGATGCGGGGCTTGAAACCTGTCTGACAGGCCAACAGATCTTTGGCGGTCATGGTTATATCCGCGAATGGGGGCAAGAGCAACTCGTTCGTGATGTGCGCATTACCCAGATCTATGAAGGTACCAATGGTATTCAGGCACTGGACTTACTTGGTAGAAAGGTGGTTAAAAATGGCGGCGCCAATGTTGAGCGATTTGTCGCTGAGGTTCGCCAAAGCCTGACCGCTTGTCAACACAATGACCTGGCTGTGACGCTGGAAAAAGCCCTTGATCGGCTTGAAGCCCTGACACGGGGCGTTCTTACCCAGAGCAAAAATGACCCCAATGCTATCAGCTCAGCCTGCGTGGAATACCTCCATGCATTTTCTTATGTTGCCTATGGCTGGATGTGGCTGTTGATGGCCGATGAGGCCAAACGAAAGTTACAACAAGGGCACCAAGACCAATCTTTCTACGAAGCTAAACTCACCACTGCCCGCTTTTATTTTCAGCGACTACTGCCTCGGATGTATGCTCTGGCAGAAGCAGTAGAGGCCGGTTCTGAAACGCTGTATGGGTTATCAGAGGGGCAGTTTTAGGTTTTCCCTATTCCTCCAGCCAGGTTGCTGGAGGATTCCCATCAAACGTCTACTGTCTTATTATTTCGCGTCTTCAAAAGCTCTACCGAACCCTCTCCACAGGCTAACATGCTGTGTCCCAACGCTAGGAGCTTGAGTGTCAGCATGCTCAGAATAACCACAAGCTATACACTTGATTGTTGCCTGAGTTTTTCTGTTTGCTTTAGTAGAAGTGATTAAGGAATATATTGAGAATCAAGATCAGCCTTGGGCAGACTGAACGACTTGAACAGAAAATGCCATTATAAAGTTTTAAGATAATCTTCCAAATGTGGATTATACTGCTCATAACAGACAAATAAGTAACAGAAAACAGACTTTTACTGACAAGAATAATATGGGCTTGCCATGCCACTTACTCCTCCGGTAGAGATCCTCCCGGTTTTTTCGCCTTATGAAAGTCCATAGGAAAATCTCTACGGCCTGGATAACGTTCTGGAATTAACTAACCCGGCAACTTTCCAGGATACCACTAAATTAAAGAGTTCTTGCCTGGTAGCGCCTGTTTCCTCCCATGAGCATTCCCGTGGTTATTTCTCAGGCTTCGTTTTTCGTGGGGACTAACGGCCCATCATAATTGTGTTAAAAAATGGGTTTGAAAGGCAGGCTCCTTTAACGTCGATGGATCAGCTGCCAAGGATGGCCGGTGCGATTGGAGGGATAACCTACTCTGAAGGTATTTCGACATCGGTTTGTGCCCAAGTGGCCAGCACCTACCGTTCTGATCCAAAATGTTGGTTAGTTACAGAACTGGCTTACCTTATTGATGCCGTTAACTTTTCAGGCTTTGCTATACCTAACCCCCGACCTGAACATCCCTTTGTCCGGGAGTTTCCCATTTTGGCAGGGATATACGAAGTGAACTTTATGCATTCTATTCCCAATACCAGCATTGTCGGAGCAGTATGGCCTGGAAACACAGCACGACCAATAATGGGAAGATTCTGGCCCCACTATCCACAATCCCTCAGACTTGCGGTAAACCCTGAGTACGAAGGCGGTATGGAGGGCGCAAAAGCTGTGGCCGCACAATTTAATAACGTGCAGGTTAGAGGTGGTAGTTAGCTTTACCCCATAACTGGATTCGGACCGGCCTGTATTGTTGCTAGGAGCCTGTCGGGCTTAAGCTTTCGCGCATGAAATTCAGTAGAGCGAGTCAGATTTTTCGATGGATTTGTGCGAATAGTTGATCCTAAATTCCGCAGTTGAATTTTGTAAACTCCTTCTATTCCTTGTGACAGTCGGGCTTGCGCATTTTTATAGCACCCCTTTTGGGTGAGTGTGCAAAACAGCCTGCTCGCTTTTAACCTGTTTCTAAGCTGCCTGTGCGGCAGTGAACAAAAAGGCAAAGGCTTGCCGTTGTCTCCCGGTTTTCTAAGCTGCCTGTGCGGCAGTGAACCTAGTGGAGACATAGTAACAATAAATTGCACATTTCTAAGCTGCCTGTGCGGCAGTGAACCTCACAACTTACAACACTTCACATCCATGGCGTTTCTAAGCTGCCTGTGCGGCAGTGAACGCTGCGACGGCATTATCACAGGAACACCTGGATTTCTAAGCTGCCTGTGCGGCAGTGAACTTCCAGCCAGGCCGCATGAACACTATATTCCCTTTCTAAGCTGCCTGTGCGGCAGTGAACTCTCCTCCCCGAGCATAGAGGCATTTTTAGTGTTTCTAAGCTGCCTGTGCGGCAGTGAACACCCTGGTCTCAGGCAACAAGATATTATCTTTCTTTCTAAGCTGCCTGTGCGGCAGTGAACGTATTCATTCTTTGCTGTGTTTGCTGCTAATTTTTCTAAGCTGCCTGTGCGGCAGTGAACGAAGATGCAACAACAAGCACACAACAAGCACTTTTCTAAGCTGCCTGTGCGGCAGTGAACAAATAATGGACCGGTCATCCATGATCATTGGGTTTTCTAAGCTGCCTGTGCGGCAGTGAACATCTTGCACTTGAGAGAGCGTATCATCTTTGTTTTCTAAGCTGCCTGTGCGGCAGTGAACTTTCTGATTTAACTGCTTTTCTTGCTGAGCTTTTTCTAAGCTGCCTGTGCGGCAGTGAACACCCTGCAAACGTTCGCACTCCCTAGGGGTGATTTCTAAGCTGCCTGTGCGGCAGTGAACTTGCGCTGATTAACCCGCTTGTGCTTGCAGGTTTTCTAAGCTGCCTGTGCGGCAGTGAACCCGCTACGGAGCTAATGATGCGTTTTCTAGATTTCTAAGCTGCCTGTGCGGCAGTGAACACTCTAAAGCTTTATTATACACTTTAAAGAAATTTCTAAGCTGCCTGTGCGGCAGTGAACCTGACGACACAGGGTGCAGGTTTTCACTGAGTTTTCTAAGCTGCCTGTGCGGCAGTGAACGCATATAAGTGTTGGTTACAAAGTACACGGATTTTCTAAGCTGCCTGTGCGGCAGTGAACCAAATGTCCAGCCGTTTGGTTTTGAATTCGTTTTTCTAAGCTGCCTGTGCGGCAGTGAACTTAACCCGCTTTTTCTTGTTTGAGCTCTTTCTTTTCTAAGCTGCCTGTGCGGCAGTGAACTTGGGCAACTGCTCCTGATGAGTTTCCAAATATTTCTAAGCTGCCTGTGCGGCAGTGAACCTCTTCTTAACGTCAAAGAATCTCTTGATTTTTTTCTAAGCTGCCTGTGCGGCAGTGAACTAGAGATTTTCAGCAAGAAAACGAGCTGCACCAACCACCCCAGCCTGAAAAGCTAAAAATACCCTTTTTTGAGGCTATATTGCAACCCATTGATTTTAAACATATTTTTAAATGGCGTAAATTTTTGGGTCAAAAACAGGGTAATGCCCTGTGGTCACTTTTTCTGGTCTGGCCGTACGAAGTGAAAGTGCACTTTTTATCAACAGGCTATCAATCGGCTATCAATCGGCGCTATTCGTTCTTGACCAATAAACTACCGAAACCGCTGCTCAGAACTTGAACTTTTGAACCAGATAAACAGTGCTTCAGTGCGCTCGCTGGCAATGGCTGCATTGTTTCATGTTCATATCAACCGCCCTCCTTGGTACCACTGAGATTCCACACTTTTATAGTCCGATCCCAAGAGCCTGAAACCAGCCGTCCATCAGACATTGCCGTGACGGACGTCACCGAAGATGTGTGGCCTACCAGTGTTCCTACACACCGCTCCCCTTCAGGTTTGCTCAAATCCCACACCTTTATGGTGTTGTCAGCAGAGCCCGAAACCAGCCGCCCATCCGGCAGTAATGTGAGGGCCAGCACTTCACCGCTATGCCCCGTTAATATCGCCACACATCGATGCCCTTGAGGTTTACTCAGATCCCATATCTTTATGGTTTTGTCATAAGAGCCTGAAACCAGCCGTCCATCTGGCAGTACCAAAAGGGACGTCACACAACCCTTATGGCCCGTCAGTGTCTCCTGGTAACGGATGGAACATTTGGGGGTTGAGTGCGGCATCTTTTCCCCCGCCGGTGTCTTGTCCAATTGCTCTTCACCCACGGAGTGTCGTTTATCACTGACTATATCGAAATTATTGACATTATTGACACTCCACACCTTTATGGTCTTATCGAAAGAGGCCGAAACCAGCCGTCCATCATGCAGTTGCTCGACTGAATGCACTGGACCTTGATGGCTCTGCGGGAATTCGTCCCCTGTTATTGTGCGTTCATCCCCTTTAAGTTGACTCAGATCCCACACATTGATGGCGCCCTCACCAAAACCAAAGTCAAAATCAAAACCAGAGCCAGAACCCGAAGCCAGCCGCCCATCACTCAGTACCGTGACTGACTCCACAGAACCTTTATGATCTCCTAGCGTTGACACGCGTTGCTCCATTACAGGCTTACTCAGATCCCACACCTTTAATGTCAAGTCATCAGAACCTGAAACCAGCCGTCCGTCAGGCAGAATTGTGAGGCAGTTCACTCCCCCATCATGCGTCAGCGTCGCTTCACATCGTTTTCCTTCAGGTTTATTTAGATTCCAGACCTTTATGATCCCGCAAGAACCACCTGAAACCAGCCGCCCATCATTCAGTACCGTGACTGAAAGCACCCAGTAACAATGCCCTCTTAGTGTTGTCATACACAACTCAGCATTTTCTCCCAGTGATTTCAGATACTCATTGCTTTGATGCCGGTAAAAGGCCATGCGTAATAATGGATCATTAATGTCGCTGCCCGGGATAGAAGGAATCTTCATCTGTTCCATGCTTTTCCTGTAGGCTTCAGGGTTAGCGCCATAATACTGTTTCGATAAAGTTGTTAGTTTTTCTATTTCCAGGGCATATAAAAAAGAAGATGAAAGAATCATCATCAGAATGGGCAAACGTGCAAACTTCATAATTGACTCATTCCCACTATTTTATTTGTTGTACTGACGTTGACAGTTGATAATCGGTGGCCTCAATGATGTGTAATATCAATGGCCTTTTCCAGTTGCAACATAACTGGATATTTTCAAGAATATAAGTGGTTCAATCGAACAGCTTCACTACATAATTTTATAGTCGTGAGTATTTTAAACTCATAAAAAAATAACAGCTTTTTTAGAATAGTAGTTTATTTTAAATTCACCAGTCGCGATTGGCGTCGTCTTTTGTGGGCCGTTTCAAACCTACATAACCACCGTTATAAAAACTCAGTATTTTCTAAGCTGCCTGTGCGGCAGTGAACAAAGATTCATAGCGTTACCGGAAAAGTGAATATTTCTAAGCTGCCTGTGCGGCAGTGAACTCTTAAGAAATAAATAGCCAAAACCGCTACTCAGAACTTGAACTTTTAACCCGGATAAACGGTGTTTTAGCGCGCTCGCTGACAATCACCACGTTGTTTTATGTTGACATCCTCCCACTGCTAAAGCAGTGGGATTCCTCCAGCGAGACGGCTATGCCCAGCCGCAAGAATGTTCTTTGCTGCATTTGAATCACGCGGGTGTTCAGCTCCGCACTCTGAACAAGTCCATTCTCTTATTCGCAAACCTGCTCTACCTTTCGGACTGCTGGACGGGATAGTG
>NZ_JAVLSP010000084.1:0-17117 GCF_031528575.1 Candidatus Sororendozoicomonas aggregata | reverse complement strand
AATCACTATATCCGTTATTAGGCATTAGCCTGGTATCCCAAGAACGCCTTCAGGCTGTTTTGGGTATCAAGCTATTGCTTGTACTCGGATCAGCCAAAACGTTGGCCTAGTGAATAGTACGGTAACTATGATTACAACAAGAACTGTACCAATAAAACTGCGTACGGCTTTTTTGAAATGTATCACAAAAAAAGCAGATACTTTCGATGAACTTAGTAAAAGGTATTCCAGGATGTTCTTCATGGAAAATGAAGCACTTTCTGGCTACTTTCACTACAAGATCGCAAGTAATGGAGCTAGGTATCTTTATCCTCATGATAGGGATAAAGATAGAAAGCAGATTAGAATGGTGTCTAGTTTTGAGAACATTGATGTTCTCATGAGCCATGAAGCTGCTGGAATCGCTTTAACTGGCTTTGTTTTGCAGTTTATGGCTTATGAGCTACAGAATGAAGATCAGGATGAGTCTAAAAAGCTATTGTTGCAGTACGAGAAAATTTATGAGCTTGCAAAAGAGCATAAAGAATTCGCTACGATACAATCTTTTTTGATTTAGAGTAGTGAAAAACCTCAATCAGCTAAGCTGATTGAGGTTTTTCTTTTTTTATGGCAACATAGCTTTTTTTTCACTATTTATTTTGTTATCTTAGTATTGCAATGAATTGACATTGCATAGGGTTATCTGGCTTTGCCTGATATTCTTTCACAACACAGAAAAACTTGTGTTGGTCTGATTATCTTGGCTTTGCCATATAACTCAGACTAGCTTCAGGTGATCCTGTGGCAAAAATAAAGATAAATATCATGATAAAATTTGAATCTGAAAACGGTTTTGTATCGGTATTTTTTGAGTCTTCTTGTGGCAATAGTGTTGAAGTCACATTCTGTGATGAATTTTTCTTCACTGACCCTGAGACAAAAATAATGTCTTTATCAGAAGCTGAAAAATTACAAAACGATTTGAAAGAAGAAGGGTTTGTAAAAACGACAACTTGATGAGGACTAGTCTTCACCAAAAAACCTCAACCAGCATGCTGATTGAGGTTTTTCTTTATGCAACGGTAGCCAACTGCTCTTTTCTTATTTTGTGGTACTGACGGCATATTTTGTACAATGCGTTCAGGAGAAGATTAAGCTGTTTTATCACGCCTCCGCGCCTTCTCTCATTTTCTCCAGCATCAATGTCTCCATCAAACCGGGCCTTATTTAAATTAATTATATGGCTGTTAGCCATAGCGAAAGCTTTTATAAGGGCTGAATTGACGGGGTTTAACTGTTCTTTGTTGTAGTCTATGGGGTAGTGATTGTTAGGTGTGAAGGGTCTTAATTCAATGCCTGTAGTCAGTGTGTAAAGCTCGTCCTCCATTTCTTTTAGATATACCCTGTACTCAGATATAAGAGTATTGATTTTCTCACAGGTTTTATGCGCAAAATCCCGCTGTACAGACATTATTTTTGACGTAGAAAAGGCATAAACAGAAAAGATGTTGTCATACAGAAAAACACCATCCAGTATTTTCTTTGACTTTGGGCCGAAGTAGTCATGCTTCCAGGTAACGGCAAGCCGCTTATTGTGGAACACGACCTCCCTTTTGATTTTCCTAGGCATGATCCACCTCAATCTCTGCTTTTTGGTAATACTCTGTTGAGTCGCTAGTGCTTTCTTTCTCTTGCTTAGCTGTAGGGGCTTCCTCCTCTAGTAGCTCTTCCAGTTTTGCCAGGAACACTTCTTTAAAATCTGCCAGGTCTGGATTGATACCAAGCTTTTTAGCGAGCAGATTGCACTGGTCTTCAGTAAAACTGAATGACGCCCGGTAAGGCTTTGGAGCAGAAGGCTTTGCTTGTTTTTTCTGAAGTTGCAGCAGCTCTTTTATAACCGCAGGAGCTGATTCGCCAGCCTCGCAACGTTCCAGGGCCAGTTTAACATTTTCAAGGCCAAGGGCTTTTAGGTCATAAATGTTATTAGCATCTTGGATAAATTCTTTTTTGACCAGCTCAATACCAGCTTTGGGCAGTTTGAAGATAGCCATGAGTTTAGACACATAAGAGCCATTTTTTAGCCCATGCAGGATGATAATATCATCCGTGTTAAACCCCTTTTCTTTGTGGTATTTCACGCTGGCAGCAAGCTCATAGAGCGGCACTTGGCGGCGTAGAGTGTTCGATGAAGTGAAGTCATACTCTCTGATTAATTCATCGCTATCAACAACAAGACACGGCACCTCTGTTAGACCAGCTTGAGCGGCAGCCCTGAAGCGGTACTCTCCTTTGTTGATAGTATAGGTATCCGTGTCCCCATTTTGGAACACCTCTAACGGCTCACGAATGCCGTACTTATCGCCGTTCGGTAGTACTAGATTGATAGAGCGTGCAATCCGCTCAACCCTCTCAGTATTTTCCGGGGAGCTAAAATCAATATCAGACTGCTTTGGATTGGTTTTCAGGTCTTCGAGGGGTAAGCTTACTATTGTCATGTCATAGCCCTTTTTCTAATTGTTTTAACAGCTCAGATGACTTCTGTTCTATATTATTTTTTTCAATACTGCTTATCTGATTGTCTGTATTTTTGGGTTTTTCTTCAATGTTTTTTTCTTTCACTTTTAATACTTTTTTCTTCTTATAGCCTTTATAAGAAGGTTTTTCTTCAGTAGGTAATTCAGTAAAATTGCTTACAGGAATCCAGCATGTTTTGATGATAGTTGCCAGATATCCACCATTAATGAAAACACCGACCCTAGGAACAAAAGAGAGAATGGAGTTAGGTGGTATATAATATTCTTCAATATTTCCGTACATCTTGTCGCCAGTCCATTTTTCAGCACCGAATTTATCAATTTCAGTACGTTCTGATTTAGTCACGGTTTTTACATGGGTTCCTGTCATACCTGCTACCCAGCGTGCGCTTTCTTCATCGTCTGCCCGGTAGCTGAAAGTCATGAGCGTGTTGGTTTCTATACCGTTGGAAATAGAGTTAGCATTCAGGCTTTCATCAGAAAGATTGTGCAAATCCCGTTTAGCCTGGTATGAAATTGCCATATTGACATTTTTTGAGAGTAGAGTTGCCAGTGAATCAGCAAGGGAGTCTGTGACCAGGAAGCGAACTTCATCCATGACAAAAAAGATATGCTGATCCTGTTTTTTCTTCAAGCCAAGCTGTATAAACTCTTCAATCAGAGCGATGTTTGCAGAGCGGACCAGCTTATCTTTCATATGCCCACGTATATAAACAACATTTGCTGATTGCATTGACTCAGCAACATTGAACTGTTTTCGATTATAGGAAGGCTTTAGTGAGTCTAATTTCATAAACTCACTGATTCTATCGCGTAAGTTTTCACCTTTCTCAGCAATCCATTCTTGCTGATTTTTTGGAATGCTATCATCTTCCCCGGTTAGCATTTGGTGAATATGAGGCAACGTGCCATCCCAGGTATCCATTAAGTAATCCAGTACCCTACGGTTGCCTGCCATATAGAAATCGGCTCCAGTTCCTTTATCGTGCAGCCTACAGGCTTTTATAACTCGCTCCTCTCTATCCCGGCGAGATCCGTGTTTAAACGGCTCATAAGTACCATATGAGCCGTTTAGGTCGATATACTGAATATCTCTGCCAATCTCTTCACAAGCTTGTTTCATAATGTGATAAATGAAGTCGTCAGGTTTGATATCATTGAACCAGACACCCCAGCCTTTTTTGATAGCTTGGTCGATCATGACACCTAAGCCAACGCCTTTACCTACCTGAGTCGGACCAAGTATTTTTGCATGCCGCTTTGCGAACTCATCATCTTCTACATAAACGGGTTGGTTATCAGCATTCACTCCAACAAAGAAGTAGCCTTCCTTGTAATAGTCTCTTGGGTCAAAATCCATCGACTGATTTTTATCGGCTTCTTTTGTGATATCACTGGCCTCATCTTCAGATTGTTTAACCTGAAGTGAGCGGTACTTACTAATGATCTTTGGCTTTATTGAGCGGTGCCAGATAACAGAAAAGGCAATAAAAGGAATAATGCTCAAGGTGTATAAATACCAGTGCTCTGAATAAGACTTAAGATATTGTTCCCCAATATAAGATATATACCAAGAGTAGCCTATGTCGGAATGAACAATAGCCCCAACCATAGTAAGAGTAAGCAGTGCTAAAGCGTGAATCAATAAAACACCGACCAATACCCAACGGCGAAAGTACATTCTCACCATATCAAAGCCGGTCTTTTCATCTTTGTTAACAACTTTTCCAGATAGCGTTTTCCAGGCCGCAAACAGAATAATGATTGTTGAGCTATAAGCTATCCAGGGATTGATATTATTAGCTACGATTCCTAAGTAATTTTCCAGTTGTTGCCAGCCGCTCATGTCGTCCCTCATTTTTTCCGAATTGGAAAAAGCTGCTTACAACCAGCTAGAGAGGAGTCATGAACCGTATTTTTCCGAATCGGAAAAATCCCTACCTAAACCCCAAAAGGGGGTAATAGGTAGGATGCTTCATTATGGCGATGCTCCACGCCGGTTAGTTTTTGTAAAGGGTAATACTTCACCCCGGTTAGTTTTATTGGCTAAGGTTCCATTGCTAGTATGAATACAAGCGCTGTTACCTGGTTTCTTTTTGTTATGAAACATAAAGGTTCTCCGTAAACTCGCTGGCAGGTGCCACCCTGACAGCGAGGTTATCTAAATAGCGGGTTTCCCCGCGCCTAAATGTAATACCTCAGACTTTCAAGTACATGTTGGTACTGCGGCCAAGCAGCATGATTCCAACTCGCGAAAGGGATTCGGTAGTATCCCCCAGTCGCTTTCGCCTCTACTCATCCAATCTCCCACACTCCAGTTCTCCACGCCTTGCCACAGGTCGTATCAAAAAACTGTTGTGCTTCCCACGTTAGCTACATCATGTCGATGTTAAACGCCGCTGATCTCCACATCATTGCTAGGCATACCGCCTCACTGTCGCTTTCAGGGGGCCGAGATTCCAAAGCACCTCCCTTACTCACAATGATGTTTCACCGATCACTACCAGACTCACTAAGTCACGGCTTTTAACAACTTACCCGGATGCATCGTCTACCGATGCAATTACACGCTTGAGCTATACAGTGACCTTAAAAGCTTACGCCTCTAAGTGCCGAGTCATCCAGCTTTCGCCTCAGACCCCTATTGCCTCTCGACAACCTCAACAGCCCACGTGCCAGGATTGAGTTATACCCTTTCGAGCATCCCTCAATGCGGATTTTCACCGCTTCACGAAGAGCAGGGTTTACTGTGTCGCCACAGTTCCCGTTTCCGTGTCGCCCAATCCGTTCTTCGGGATTGGGTCGAAAGAAGGAATTTCACCTTCTAGCGCCCGTCGTAGCCGCACCAGCTCAATTACGAGCATGCGGCTTCGGCATTACGGCCTGGTAGGTTGGCATCCTTCCAGGCTCACGACGGTTGGCAGCCGCCGCTTGCTTAGGCCCGACTTGCGTCGGTATTTACTTGCTGGCATAGCCAGCGAGCTTACGGAGAGTCTCTATTGCTCCTCTCATCGTCTGCTATTTGCTCCAGGCTTACGCTGGAGCTTGCTAGCAGCAGCAATTGGCTCTTTCAACATATCAATGTTTCAGTGCAATTGGCTAGCATTTCTGCGCTCCGCGCGGAATCTCTTTTAACAACTCCGTGCAAATTGATAGTCCCTTATATAACGTCTCCAGAGTGTACAAATTTTAATTCAGCAGTATCATGTAAAATATGATCTGATAATAAAAAATAGAAAAATGCAGAGGTTTTATGGAAGAAATACAGTGTTTTACGAGCCAAAAAGATATCATGTTGAAAATAAGACACCTTGTATCTAAAAGTTATTATTTTCATGCAAAGGGTTCTTTTCACAAGAAAGACTCTAAGAAAATTTTATTAAAATTCTCTGACAGATATGGTGTATTCAATACTAGAGGGCAACGCGATTGGAAAAAGAGAAAGGGTGAGGCACGCTCTTACTGTATCTTATTAAAAACAAAAAATAGTCCTGAAAGAATTCACTTCTGGCTATTAGCTTCTGAAGGAAAAGGGCTAATATTTGACTTAGAAGATATGCAGGATTGCCGAAAAAAAGAAAGCAGAATAACAACATCTGATGAAGACTACTATCTTGTAAAAAGCCCAAATAAAAACGGTGCTCCCCGGTGGACATGGAGACTTTCTTCAAGCCATTACGATAGCTATAAAGAGCGAATAAGACGGGCTATAAGAAATAAAAATGACCATAAACTCAGGCAACTACATTACAGTATTGTAAGAATATCCGGTTTCAGTGACGCAAGAAAACAAGGTTTTGCACTATTACGTTATATGAATAGCGAGTGGAAAAGAATCAGAAAATGCTCTGAAAAATACCCTTTTGAAGGTTCTTATATAGGATATATTGGACGGTTTAAAAAAGTAGAGCAGACCCCTGTATAAGTTAAAAAATAATATTTTTTGATGGGGTAGCCGGGGCATTTGAACAGAAACTTACGGTTTCACCCTCCTGGGTCTGGCTTAAACCGTAGTATTGTACAATCCAGTTATATAACAAAAATGGATTGTACAATACAAATTAATAATTATTCACCCATAATGAAATAACGGATGAAATTACCGTGACCATCACATCAATCTACTGGGGGATTACCGGCTGGATCTGAACCAAAAGGTACGACCGTTAGAGTTTGATATTTTTCCTAAAAAAACAAGGTGTGAAGATTTGTCACAGTTACGGGCCACGTATCATATTATGTTGATGCATCGAGAACCAAAAACGTTGCGGCGCATCACCTCTCTACAAATACTCAGCTTCCTACGCGCCTTATGAGGGGCTTTGCCCCCTCAACCCCCACACTCGCCGTGAGGCAGGCGCTGGGGGAGAACCCCAGCACCAGCCGAATAGTGTTTTTGTTCTTGGGTGGTACAAGGGTCGCCTTGCTTGTCAGGTAAACTTTTTTTCTGCTCTAGATCATCGTATCGGTAAGGCCAAACACATTACTTAGACTCTCATGGCTGCACGCTCAAACATCAGAAAAAAACTTTACCTGCCACCCTTGACCAATCAACATTTTACAGTAATAAAAGTGTAAAAAATTCACTTTTATATCTTTAAAAAGTATAATAATTTCTATATAATAAATATAGTTGATTAGGTGGTACAACGTTCTTTAACAATGTGCTTACACGGAGGCTTGAATGATCCACCTTTCGAGGGTCAGTAAGTTGGATGGAATCCGTTCTTGGTCAATGACAGCAGGTGTCACTTGCCCTGGTTCAAGAAATTTTGATGGTTCCCTGGTTGATGCTTGTGCAGGTTGTTATGCGAAAGGCGGTAACTACCGTTTTTCTAACGCACGGCAACCAAGGGAAGAGAATCAAAAGGACTGGAAACGCTCTGATTGGGTTGCCGACATGGTAAGAGAATTGGACAATGACAGGTATTTTCGTTGGTTTGATTCTGGTGATATTTATCACCCGGAATTAGCGAAAAAAATACTTGAAATTGTTAGACTCACCCCTTGGGCTAAACATTGGATTCCTACCCGTTCTCACAAGCTCCCAAAACTTCGCCTTATCCTGGAAAAAATTGCAGAAGAGCCTAATGCCTCAGTGCGTTACTCTAGCGATTCAGTCACCGGAGAATATGGATATATTCACGGATCGACCATAGTACCGACTAAGGATATAGATGATGCAAATTTAACGATTTGTGAAGCCTATGCGAACAATGGGGGCCGCTGTAATGGTTGCCGCAAGTGTTGGGATAAAAGCATCAAAGTTATAGCTTATATCGCTCACGGACGCAGTATGAGGGCTGTACTTAAACGAAAAGGGATTTTAATCAAATAGAGAGTCTGGGCTATATGCCCAGACTTTTATCAACTTAGGTTGTAAGCATAAAAAATAGAAAGTTTTACCAAAACTACTGAGGAGAAGAAATGTTTAAAAATTGGGTGCCTGTAAAGCTGAATCCCTATAGCGGTTGCGCTTGGTTTCAGATACATGGAAATGAATTGGCATTGCGTCAGGTAAACGGCTGTGGAGAGATTTTAGAGGGTGTTGCGAGTGGTGTTTATGTATATGAGCTAGTCGGGCTTGAGTTAGATAAAGCCGATGATGAGCAGCTTCAACAAACTGTCTGCACAATACTTCTTGACGACATTATACAGTTTTCTGTGATAGGTGTTGTCCAGGAGATAAAACAATGACAGGGGCAGAATATAAAGCCTTCCGTAAGGCTTTGGGGCTATCACAAGAGCAATTAGCTGAAACTTTAGGGGTAGGTAAGAAAACTATCGTTAACCAAGAGAAAACTGTTGAGGTTCCGCCTGTTTATGTACTCTCTTTGAAGTACATTGCTTTGCAAAAAAAAAGGGAAATCATTAAAGATGCTTTTTCATTTGTCTTAAAAGAAATATAATATGTATATTATCCAATCATATAATGATGAGTTTTTTAACTGGAGTCCCACCGCAAAATTGGTAGTTCATTACAGTTGGTGATTTGTAATTATTGGGGAGTAACTATGGTGATTAGTGTGGTCAGGTTGTGGGCAACTTGTGTGCGGGGTGCTTTTTCCCGTGCACAAGTTGTCCATGACCTGTCCACCGTTCGCACAGCGAAATCCCCATAGTTGAACGACCTATTCCTCAGTTTTTGCCTTTTTCTTATATTTCAACCCTAAAACCGTCACCCTTTACCCTAAATCTGTCACCCTTTACCCTAAATCTGTCACCCTTTACCCTAAATCTGTCACCCTTTACCCTAAATCTGTCACCCAAAAGCTCTACAGGCCACGGTACTCAACGGCTCTATTTTTTATAAGAATCTTGTAATAACTGGGTAAGAATTTGCTTAATAATCAGGTAAGAATCAATAAAAATCACTAAGAGTCAGTAAGAGCTTTTAAACGACAAAAATATGAGTTATATTAAGGTGACAAAGACAGATAACATAGTGTCACCTTTATGAAAAGCTCTAACGAAATAGATATTTTTGATAGTAAGCATAGTGTCATAACAAACTCAAAACATAGAATGCTCACTGAAAGCAATGAGTTTTACCGTGTCAGACATTCTATGACTGTCAACCAACAGCGTCTTCTGTTGCTTGTCATTTCAGAACTTCAGTTCAAACATAAAGAAGAAATGAAGGCAGAAAACTTTATTGTCCCCAGTGTTACTTTGTTTATTCCAGACATAGAGGAAGCACTAGAGATCAGTAGTAAAAGTATTTATAACGACTTATACAAGGCAACCAGAGACTTAGGTAAAATTTCTTTTGAACGGAGAATAGCTCCTGGTGAGTATGAAGTTATTGGTCTTATCGAAAGAGCAAAAGCCAGTGAAGGTCGTGGCCTTGTGCAGATACAGTTAACGCGGTCAGCCTTATCATACTTCGGAAATTTAAGTGATAATTATCACAAGTTTCAACTTCGCATGATAGCCATGCTTTCTACCCCATACCAAATGAACTTTTACAAGGCATTGTGCAATGTTACCAATACACAGCATAAAACCAGAACATTTTGGCTTTATCCTGAGTACCTTAAAAAAGAAAACGACCTATATTTACCTGATGTGATCGGTTACGATCCAAATTCAAAATCCTACAGTCAGTATAAAAATATTAAACGACGTATTATTAATGATACTAAGGATATTATAGGTAAAAAAACAGATATTACTGACATAAACTGTAAAGAAATAAAGTCCGGTAGAAAAGTAATAGGTCTTAAAATCTCATTTAGGGTCGACTATAGTCGTCGTACTTCCCTGCGAGCAGCCAGCCAATCTTGGATGCATCCTGTCGAGTATTACTTTTCAACGATACATTATAAAAAACTCACTCCCCAGGAACAAAAAATATATGATGAACATGGATTTAAAAGTGAGGATATAAAGAAAACTTTCAATAATTTTGTTATGGATTACGAGCCAATCATCAGGCAAGCGGTTATTGAGCGGGGGGATGTATACCCCGATCTGAGCACAATTACTTGGTATGTTAATTGGCTGTTAGAAAATGGCGCTATGAACAAATACAGAACTGACAAGCCTGATATGATGAATCCTGAACAATCTTATACCGCAGTACTATATGCTTCCCGCTTCCAGACAGAAGATAAACAGCTTTTACCTAGCAGTTTTGAAATTGATGATGAACTTGCTGATTGGGCTATAGCCTTCTATCCACATATTGATAATGTTAAAGAAACATCTAAATTTATCCTGTGGCATCGGGAAAATCAGATAAAAAGCATGAACTGGGCGTTAAAATGGATGCAATGGCTAGCAGGAGCGGAATCTAAGTAAAAATTTCACTATCGAAACTTTTCATTTTTCATGCATCAGGGGCAATCCTTTAACTTAAAAAATTTCAAAGTTACTATATAATGTTAAAAAAATCTACCGTCATACTACTATGCTTAACATCATCACTCTCAAATTCTGCACAAGCTGCTTCTCAAGATGAATGTGCTATCTGGCTTTGTTTACCAAGCGGATTTCCTTCTGGATGCAGCGGCGCTTACTCAGCTATGAAAAATCGAGTGAAGAAGTTCAAACCGCCATTACCGTCTTTCTCAAGCTGTGCCATTGATGGCTCATCAAGCGGGATGTTATCAAAAGATGGCAGGGCTGCCGAAATACATCATGGTCAAAGCTGGGTAAAGGGTACAACATGTCAGCGTGTAGGTGGCGACAATAGGAGATACAGACCTTCGGGTTGTACGGGCAGTGGTTATTATGCGGAAGTTTACAGTGACGGAAAACAAATGGGAGAAACCTATTATTTTATGCCGTAAATCTGAGCTGCTACGTGAAAAATTGAACAAAAACCGGGCGCAATCTCGTTCCTTTAGGGGTGAGTCAAGTCCGGACAAGGCATTAGCCTTGCTGTGATAGTCGTTTAGATGTTTTTACTGCTTTTTCAGAGGGAGAGGTTCTCTGATTTTCTATTGTCCCAACATATTAGATCGAAAAGCAATGGTGAACGCTCCTCAAAATAACCTGGTCTAAAAAAGTGGCGTTTTCGGTAAGTAGAATGTCCCTCACTTTTCACCCAATAAATAATAATGGATTATTATTTATTGGGTGAAAAAAAGAGAAACAGCCGTTATTGGCTGTTATTTCAAGTGCTTCAGCAGTTTGGTTGCCGCAGGTAATCGCTTCTGTTGACTCTCCAGGCGTTTCCGGCCACCCGCTGCTCAGAGGGAGGAGCTGGCCAATCATCTACAAGCTCAGGGAATCAACCTGTAAGCCACACCTCCCAAGAGACGGCTGTTATTATCACTTAATTTCGGGCAGAAATGGCTGTTTGCAGGCTAATCTCACTTAATTCGGGCACATTCTCACTTAATGTGAGCATGGCCATACTCTTATTCTCGTTTAATTCGGGCACAAAAGTGCCCTTGTTTGCAGGCAGAACTGATCTTGTTTGCAAGCAGCTACATCTAATGCTCTGTTTTTCAATGGAAAGCGCTGTTTTATTCAGTCGAAAGCGTATAATGAGGTTTGTTCTTCCTTCTATGCTTTTTCAAATACCCGGCTGCCGCTTCCAAAAGCGCGGGATCATCACCCGCCTGTATTACAATTGTATTACATCTGTCACACAACACCCCTACCCGCCTTCCCCCTGTTTTATCAATATCTACGTGCAGGGCATCGGCTTTGCTGCTCGCTTCCAGCCTGCCCTGCTTCTGCTGATGACAGATCATGCAACGGTGGTCGGCCCTGGCGCATAACGCCTCGTAGCTCTCATATTCCATCTGATACTGCTGGGTGATCTTCCGCTTTTTATCCGACAGCCGGATGCCCTGGTTCTCAGCATACTGTTGCCGTCGCCGATGGTTCCGGCACGATTTGCACCAGTTGTGAAAACCACTGAGTGGCCTCATTTTTATCCGTGCTGACAGTGTACCGGATGAAGAGCATCGTCCGGTAGTCTGATAGACCGGCTGTACCGGTAAGGACAGTTACCGGTAGCGTGGAGCAATCGTGTGAAACATTAAAAATAAGTAAGTTTGTAAGTAAGTAAGTTTATAAGTAAGTTTGTAAGTAAGTAAAATTTACTCTATAATAAAATGAACAACACAGACAAAAGCAGGTATTAAGCAATGGGCAGGCGAGCAACTTTCACCGATAACGTGATCCTGGATGCAGCCAGGAACCTGAAAGCGGAAGGTAAAGAGGTGTCAGGCTGGACAGTTCATAAGCTGCTAGGTGGTGGCAGGATCAGTCGTATTGAGAAAGTGTTGTCTGACAATGAAGTGAGCGTACTCGATGCGGAGCCAGCTATTGAAGAACAGGTGCTTACTCTACCTAGCCAATTTCAACCCATTGTTGATGAAGGTCAGCAAGCGCTTCATAACCTGGCTTGTGAAATGTGGCGGGTAGCTTCAGAAATGGCTGATAATCGGGTGCGTGATGAGTTCATGGCAGCCAAAAACGCTAAGGAAAAAGCTGAAAAAGAGTTAGCTGAAGCAAGGCAGGTGGTAGACCTACAGGAAGAAAGTTTAGAAAAGATGGATGAAGAACTTGAGGCCGTTAAAGCCGCAAATCAGCAGCAGCATAAGGAGCTTCAGCAGGCTGGACAGAAAATAGCAGCTAATGAAGCAGAAATAAAAAGTCTGATAGGTCAATTGGCAGAACTCAGAGGGGAGAATGAAAAGCTTGAGAGTGAGCTAGAGAAAGAGCAAACCTGTGCTTCTGAAATGCGGGGAGAGTTGAAAGCAAAAGAGCAACAACTGTCGGGTATTTCAAAAGAAAATGGGAAGCTTTCTGACAGGAACAATAAATTACAAGAAGGACTTACTGCTGCTGCCAAAGAAGAAACTAGGCTGAAGTTTTCTCTGGATCATGCTGCCAGTGAGAATAAAGCTCTGATGACAAAATCGGCGGAAAAGAATAGTAAAATAACAACGCTTGAAAACCGTATTCATGAGCAGCAAGAAGAACTTTCAGAAATGACCAGATACAAGGCTGACTTGAATGCTTCAAGAAAAAGGGTTTCTGATTTGTTGAAAGAGTCAGATAGCTTGAGAGAGGAAAATAAGTCTTTATTAAAGCAGGTGGGAGGACTGGAGACAGAGTTGAAGAGCAAGTAAAGTTTCTGTAACACATATGTGTTACAGAAAGTCTCAAAGGGTTAGCGGCAGAAGCGGGGAAGTATTGTTCAGTAGTATTGGCTATTACCCACGGAAGTAGCAAAGTCAAATTGATCCGGTATTGCTCACGATGCAATTGTTGATTGTTTGGCGACACGCTCAGTGTGGCAATATATGGTTGCTAAAAATTTAGTTTCTTAACGAAAGATATCTTATTTCACGGGAATATTTAGTTATTTCTGTAACACATACGTGTTACAAATAGGTAAGAAAACTCATCATGCCAGGAGTTGAGGCCAAGGCATGATGAGTCACACATTTAACCAGGGGATAAACATGCAAGAACAATCTTACATCAATAAAGCAGGTCTGACTATTAGTGCGCTGGCATCGCTGTATCTATCCAGTGTGTTCTTTTTAGGAATGTCGGAGGGACTAACGGCGGTGGTCTTTCTAGCTGTCGGTATTGCTTCAGAATTAGGGAAGTATGCTTCAGTAGTAATTGCGACTACCCATCATGACTCTGGTAATAAAAGAGTAGCAGTGCGATATTTTGCTGTTACGGCTATATTGGTTTTGGTTAGTGTTGCGGGGAGTGCCGCTTCTCTTCTGGCTACAGATACGAAGCCGAAAACAAAACATACTGATTTAGAAAGTCGCATTGCGGATATTGATCAGCAAATCAATATTGAATTGTTGGCTATGGAGAGAGCCGCTTCAATCAATGCACAGACAGCCGGTGTAGCACCGGCCAGAGAAAGTATTGATATCCTTCGAACACAGAAAGCAGATTTATTAAAAGAGAAACAAGAAATTAATTTGCCGGATGAAAAAGGCATGTTAGCCCTTGCCAGAGATATTAGTGTGGAAACAGGTCTTTCACAAGAGCGTGTGCAGCGCATCATGGCAATTGTGGTTGCAGTGCTATTGGAGGGCCTGTGTTTATTCTTTGCTGTTGCCAATGCAGCTACTACCTTTACTGCTGAGGAAGTAGTAACAACTACTCAGGGTAACGAAGTGTCTCCAGGCGGAAGTGATGAGGGTAGTAAAGAGAACTCAGAGAATCAGAACCAGCACGAGCCAGATAAATTTGAAAGCTTGGTTGCTGCCATCAGATCGAGGGAGCTGGAGCCAACCCATGAAAATATCCGGGTGTTTATGGCGATGCAATCAGGGAAAGTAAAAGAAGTAAAAGAGAGGCTAAAGGCAAAAAATGTTGTTGTTGAAAGCTCAGGGGGGCGCTTGATGCCTGTATAAAAGACAGAATACTGTAACACATTTGTGTTACGCTAGAAGATGTATTTTAATTTGTGTAAACGCTTGTCGTTAATACTCCAAAGAGGAGAATAACAATGAGCGTTTACAGGCTCCGAAAGAGGATGTAATTTAATTTGTGTAAATTTACAATCAGGCTCCACAAACTCTTTTGTGGAGCCTGGACGCAGCCAAATAATGATAGTCCAGATAGTTCATCCGGGCTCTTTTTTGTGGTCTATTAAATAATAATAGATTATTCTTTAATGGCTTTTAACAATTAACAATCAGGGCAGGAGAACGCCATGGCATGGCACCGACGATATGTAGCGCCGGTTAATTCCGGTGCATCCCCCCGCATTACCGTGCTGTTTTACAGAAAGGACCTGTTATGGGTGCCACCACAGGATCAAACCATCAACCCTTATACCCAGGAACATGTAAAGATCCCCATGACCGCGAAGGATGGTCGCCTGGTCGGCCCGAACATTTTCGATGTCATGAAGAAAGTCCAGCGCGATAAAAAACAGCTGGATAAACTCGGCATGGAAAATGCTGCCATTGGCACCTATATGGTGATTCGAGATGCCAAAGAGTTATTTGAACCCCCAAAGAAACCCAAAGTGATGAAGCTTGCGCCTGAAACGGAAGAGGAGGAAGGTGAGGAGTCTGCCCGAAAGGAACCGCTGAAAAAATCCTTATGCACCAAGGGCTATAGAGTTTCACGAGAAGATGACTTTTATCTGGTATCGAAAAAATCCACGGTATCCATCAGTCGCCTGGTCTTCCTGCTCGCCAGTGGTATGTGTGGTTCACCGGAGAACGCTTCTACCATGATCCGTGACGTTGCCGAAGCGGCCTGGGATCGGGACATTAAACGTGCAAAAAAACTGTACGACTTGATCACCAGCGAGGAGCATGGCATCCATTCTGGCGACATTCCTCAAAATTTGCTGGCAGAGTCTACTATTTCTCAGGAAGTCGAAACCCTGATCCTTCGGGAGGCCTGTGGCTGGATGGGCGTCGACCCCGATGAGGTGATTACCCGTAAGCGTGGCCGGCCTTACAGTGGCGGTGCGGATCTGGATGAAAACAGCCATGCCGGGAGCGTGTTGGTGCTCTGCCTGGGTGATGATGAGAGCGTTTCTGGTTGGTTGATTGCTGATTTTGGTGGCCATGCCAAAGGCACCAAGTTGGAGTCGTTGAACCTGATGGCACTGGCCCAGTTGCTGGTAGATCTGCAGGATGCCGAACATACCCTCGATGCGGAGCTACTGGAAGCGTACCTCGAAGCCATTGATCCTGAATGGCGCGACCGTATCCTTGATGATGCTGAAGATATTGATACCGATGCCAATACCGCGCTCGATCCTTACACCGTATTGGGCGTGAGTCCTGATGCGACACTGGAAGAGGTCACCAAAGCGTACAGAAAAGCCATGCGACAAGTGCATCCTGATAAATCCGGGCTGCCCAGTTTTTTTGCACAAACGGTCATCGAAGCCTATAAAACCCTGAAGGAGCAACTCTTGTGAGTAAAGACCTTATTCTAAAAAAACAGGCGTTCCTGGACAAAATCAAAAAAGGCAAGGCAGTGGCAAAGCCTGGCAAAGACCGTTTAAAAAAAGCCGCACAAAAAACCGGGAAAAACCGCCTGTTATTTTCTCTTGATGCCACGGCATCACGGGAGGAAGCCTGGGCAGTTGCTACTCAAATCACGGGTACCATGTTTGACAGTGTCCCGGACGATATTGAGGTGGCGCTGGCCTATCACGGGGGCAATTATGTGCAGGAAATGACGGATTTTTCTAAAAAGCCGAAGGTCTTTGCAGACAAACTGCACACCATTAAATGCCGGGCCGGAGCCACGGATCTCAATGGCATCTTGAGAAGGGCTGTGGACTGTCAGGGTTTGGCCTGCATTGTTTATATTGGCGACTGCTTTGAAGAAGATCAGGAAGTGGCAGAAGCACTGGCGAAACAGCTCAAACTTAAAGGGGTAAAGCTGTTTATGTTCCATGATCGCTCCTCGGAGAAGAACGGCTTTAATGTGGACTATGCCGCCCACGTTTTCAAAACTCTGGTGGATATCACGGGTGGAGCCGTCATGGATTTTAACGCACAGGCTCCCAAAAAAGCGGAGGAGCTGCTCGCTGCCATTGCCGTCTATACCGTTGGTGGTCAAAAACTGCTGAAAAGTCAGCAGAAGCGTCTGCCAGCTGCAGCCAAACTGCTAAAACACCTAGATTAACGGGAAAGGTTCTCCTTTCTCTTCTCTTTTTACCCAATAAATAATAATAGATTATTTATTATCTATGAAATATGAAAAACTATGAAAAACAACGCCAAGCGCTGACTTTTGTTGGGAAGAGGTGCGCACATTCCCCCGAAAAGTTCATTAAGGGTGAATCCTGGATAAGTGTGGGCCTTAAGCGTACGTTTTCGTTCCATTGGGCGCAGGCTCCATCACCGAAAAACAAAAGCTGCTTAATAACCCTTTAGCACCAAGGGCTACAGAGTGGATGTGGAGAAATATCATCCACTTGCTGGCCACGCTAAAAGAGCCTCGGCCTGCAAAACCACAATCTGATCAAAAATACTGGTGCATTTTACATCGTCCGAAAAAATCGGTCTGTTTTACGTCGAAAAACAGGGTTGGCTCTTAATGGATTCCGGGGAGTCGTCAGAAATACGGTTTTCCCGACTACAAAAACCGAGTGTTTCAACGTAAAACAGCTTCACTATGAAGCTTTAT
>NZ_JAVLSP010000083.1:0-17158 GCF_031528575.1 Candidatus Sororendozoicomonas aggregata | reverse complement strand
TTGCTTAAATAGGTCAACTATTCGCACAAATCCATCGAAAAATCTGACTCGCTCTACTGAATTTCATGCTCGAAAGCTTAAGCCCGACAGGCTCCTGGACTACTTACCAAAAAGGTGAAAAAAAAAGGTAAAAACAGAGACACATTAAAAAACGTGCACGAATTGACTGGCAGCGACTTACGGCAAAACACTTTAAACGTGTCGATGTGGGCAAGCTATAAAACAGTAGCTTGCCCAAAAAAAGATCAGAATCCTAAAGGAATATTCAATACAACAAAGCCTACCAGCAGTGCTGTCCATGTCACTATAAACGAAATGGAATATGGTATCATAATGCCAATCTGGTCTCCGAGGCTCATTTCCGGTTTGTATTTCCGCATAAAGGCCAGTACTACACCCGCATAACTCATCATTGGAGTGATAATATTGGTACTAGAGTCTGCAACACGGAATGCAGCGGTAATCAAATCTGGTGTCATGGCAGGGTTGACCTGGTACAACATCGGGATAAAGATAGGTCCTAACAACATCCATTTAGACGTCAAGCCACCAACAAACAAGTTAATCATTGCGGTTGTCAGGATAAAAGCGATTAAGAGTAAAAGCGGTGAGGACTGCAAACCCAAAAACTGCAGAAAAGTAGCACCCAGATAGGTTACGTAAGTACCAATGCCTGATTCGCCTAACAGCGCCAGAAACTGGTATGAAAAAAAAGTCAATACCAGAATATAGCCAGTGGTGTTCATCTGCTTGGACATCGCCATGACCACATCCGTCAGTGACTTGAAACGACCGACTGAAACACCGTAGAACACACCGGTAATGGCAAAGATGATCACTATCATCAATACAACATTATTGAGGAAGGGTGTCACCGTTTTGCCCGCTTCGCTGGTATAAGACGCAAGGGGACCCCATGCCAACCAGGTAACAAATGCCAGCGAAACCATCAACCCAAGCACCGCAAACTTCAACGCCCGCTCTTCTTTTGGATTCACCGTAAAGTTTTTGGTGTCCAGCTCTTTTGGCATTTGCCAGCTTTGCCTTTCAAGCCTTGGCGCAACAAACCGTGATGTTACAAACGCACCCACAGCACCCAGTACAAATACAGAGGTGACAATAAAGAAATAATTCATGGTGATGGGGTTAAGCTGTTCACCCATGGCATTAACAAAAGGCACGTTCTGCGCTTTCGCAAACAGCTCGGCATTCACGCCAACGACCACATCTATTGGCGTCGCTGGAATCAGGTTAGCACTAAACCCGGCAGAAACACCGGCAAAGGCTGCCACCATACCGATCAACGGGTTCTTCCCAATACCTGCGTACAGCATACCTGCCAGTGGCACCAGAATTAGATAGCCTGCATCGGTGGCAATGCTGGACATAATGCCAAGAAAGACCAGTAGCGTAGGTAACCAGCGCTCATTGATACGGACAGCTATTTTTTTAATCAGCGCATCCAGCAAGCCCGACTGCTCGGCAATCCCAACCCCCAAAACTGACAGCAGGATAATACCCAGTACACCGTTACCGTATGCCAGCCAGTTGTTTAGAATGGCATTATCAAAGATCCAGCGAATTTTTTCCGCCGACAACATATTGTTAATGGAGTATTCAACCACACTCCCATCGCTGCCGACACTCTGAAAGGTATAGCCTCCCATAAATAATGAGACGATGGCAGTGAGAACAAACAGGAACATAAAAATAATGACAGGGTCAGGGATGCGATGCCCCACCCTTTCCATTATTCGTATAAACCCGGACTTTTTATCCTCATGGGTCAGTGTACTTTCTGCCATAACTTCCTCTAAAAAAATCAGCATTAAAAAAAAATAACTATGTTTTGTCAATAAAAACAAAAAATATCAATAGCCGCCCTAGGAGCCTGTCGGACTTAAGACAATTTCGGCCTAAAATCCAGAAAGCGCGAGAAAGCGCGAGAAAGCGCGGCCAGAATTTCCGATCAATTTGCTTAAATAGGTCAACTATTCGCGCAAATTGATCGAAAATTATAACTCGCCCTACTGAATTTTATGCTCGAAAGCATAAGCCCGACACGCTCCTGGAGACTTTATTATGGTTTCTGAGGGGCCAAGTTAATGGGGCCGGTAGAATACACTGTTATTTTGTCGGCGAAACCCAGATAATCATTCTGCTCCTTTTGAGGAGCTTGAACATCAATTGCGAGAGGAGTCAATCATGGCAGCAATAACTGCGGCAATGGTGAAGGAGCTGCGTGAGCGCACCGGCTTGGGTATGATGGAGTGTAAAAAAGCTTTGGTCGCTGTGGACGGTGACATTGAAAAAGCCATCGAAGAAATGCGCAAGTCCGGTCAGGCGAAAGCGGCCAAGAAAGCCGGTCGTGTAGCTGCAGAAGGTATCGTCGCTACCAAAATCGCGGCGGACAACAGTTACGGTATTCTGGTTGAAGTTAACAGTGAAACTGACTTCGTTGCCCGTGATGAAAACTTTCTGGGCTACGTTGAGAAAGTCGTTGATGTGGCATTTGAGCGTAAAGAAACGGATGTTGCTACCTTGATGGCCGGTGATTTGGAGGCGTCTCGCCTGGCGCTGGTCCAGAAAATTGGTGAGAACATCAATGTGCGTCGTGTGAAGCTGGTCGAAGGGGGTGTTGTGGCCGGTTATGTCCACGGCAACAAGCGAATTGCTGTGCTGGTTAGCCAGCAAGGTGGTGATGCTGAACTGGCTCGTGATGTGGCCATGCATGTAGCGGCTGTTAGCCCACAGGTTGTCAGCAAGGAAGACATGCCGACTGAGCTGGTCGAGAAAGAGAAGGAAATTTTCAGGGCACAAGCTGAGCAGTCTGGCAAGCCTGCTGAGATTATTGAAAAAATGATCGGTGGTCGTATCAACAAGTTCCTGGCAGAAAACAGTCTGCTGGAACAGCCTTTTGTAAAAGATCCCGACGTTAAAGTCGGCGCTCTGGCCAAGAAAGCCGGCGCGACAGTGACTGGCTTTGTTCGCTTTGAGGTGGGCGAGGGGATTGAGAAAGAAGAGGTGGATTTTGCCGCTGAGGTTCGTGCGCAGGCTGGCCTGTAACTGCTGGTGTCGCGGTTTGTTCACGGCTGCTACCATGCATTGCCCATGGTAGCGGTTTTATGCTCCCGCATGGTTATAATGTTGCCGGCGCGTCACTTTGGCAAGTTGGGGCTATTATGGGTGCCGGCTTGTCAGGTGAAATTTTTTCCAAGTGTCTGACCCTATGGTATTTGCTTTAAGTAGTATAAGGTCAGCTGCTTAAAACCACGAATAATGCGAGAATCGATATGCCTGGAAGTGATCGACAGCCCAATTATCAACGCATACTGCTTAAGCTCAGTGGTGAGGCTTTACAAGGCCGAGGTGAGTTTGGTATAGACCCGCGTGTGCTTGATCGGATAGCCCTGGAGATAGGACAACTGGTAGGAATTGGTGTTCAGGTGGCTATTGTGGTCGGGGGAGGGAATCTGTTCCGTGGCGCAGAGCTCAATGCTGCGGGTCTTGACCGTGTGACGGGTGATCATATGGGGATGTTGGCGACGGTTATGAATGGGTTGGCCATTCGCGACGCGCTGGAACGATCTAATATCAATACGCGTGTGATGTCTGCGATTCCCATGAGTGGTGTCGTTGAGCATTATGACCGTCGACGTGCCCAGCGCTATCTTAATAATGGTGATGTGGTGGTTTTTTCCGCGGGTACCGGTAACCCGTTTTTTACTACAGATTCCGCGGCCTGCCTTCGTGGCATTGAAATAGACGCGGATGTGGTACTAAAAGCCACCAAAGTGGACGGCGTGTATGATAAAGATCCGACAAAATACAACGATGCGGTAAAATTTACGCAGCTAAGTTATGACGATGTTCTGGCGCGAAAGCTGGGAGTAATGGATCTGACAGCCATCTGTCTGGTCAGGGATCAGCATATGCCGGTAAGGGTATTTAATATGAACAAGTCCGGGGCACTTCTGAATCTCGTGGTAGGTGGTGAGGAAGGAACGCTCATAAACGGGGGTGACAAATGATTAATGCGATAAAACATGATGCCGCTGAGCGGATGGAAAAGAGCGTGGACTCTTTAGCCGTCTCCTTTGCTAAAATTCGGACCGGTCGGGCGCATCCAAGCTTACTGGATGGTATCAAGGTCTTCTATTACGGGTCAGAAACGCCTCTTGGACAAGTGGCGAATATTAGTGCGGAAGATGCCCGTACGCTGTCCATACGTGCCTGGGAAAAAGCGCTGGTACCTGAAATTGAAAAGGCGATTTTAAAATCCGACCTTGGCCTTAACCCTTCCACGGCAGGTGAGGTAATTCGTATCCCCCTTCCGCCATTGACACAAGAAACGCGTAAAGGCTTTATCCGTCAGGCACGCTTTGAAGCAGAAAATGCCCGCATTGCCATTCGTAACATCCGTCGTGACGCTATGGCTGATCTGAAGGAGCTGGAAAAAGAAAAGGAGATCAGTGAAGATGAAGAGCGCAGGGCTCAAGATGACATCCAAAAGCTGACCGATCAGTGGATTTCTGGTGTGGATAAGGCGTTAGGTGAGAAAGAAAACGATCTAATGGAAATCTAACCCTATGCCTTAAGGGGTTGCTCATGATCTTTTTGGTGAGTGAAACTGATGAGAAAAACGGCCTGTTTCTTGATTTTTTGTGGCCTTGGTGGCGCTATTTAACGAATGAAAGCTCAAGCCAGGCAGCTTTTATCAGCGGTTGCAGCTTACAATAAGCTTTTGAAAAGTTTTTAAGGGTATTGGCAATGAAAACTTTACCAGGGTCGTCCCTGAAAAGGTGGTGACCTTGTCGTGTTGGATTCCTTTTTTTCAGGAGTGACGGGCTTTTGATATTTTCTACAATGAAGCTACCCTGAGGCATGCTTTTTTGTGTTGATAAAGGCTTGTAACATTTGCAGGTCATTATAAGACAGGGGTAGTTGGTTTCTTGTGGGGGCTTGCATTTTTAAGAGGGCTCCCGCAACGTGTTTTTGCTGTCCTAGTCATTTCTTGTCAATTCATTGTCCCTTGATGATCAGTAATTATCTCTATGCTCCCCCGATAGTGTTGGGTGGAGCATACGGGTTGACAGAGCCAGAGAGAGCCGTTGGAGGCTATACATTTGTGTTAAAACAGCGAATTCTAACCGGAGGGGTTCTGGCACTTGTTGCGCTGGCAGCGGTTTTCTGGTTGTCTGTTCCTCATTTTGCCCTGCTGACCGGACTGGTGATTATGTTCGGTGCTTGGGAGTGGGCGAATTTGGCCGGTGTCTCCCATCGAGCGGGCAAGTTGGTTTATACAGTGCTACTGAGCGTACTGTGTGTGTGGGACTATAACACCGATGTGCCGAGCCTGACACTGATGGGTGGGGCGTTACTATGGTGGGTGGTTGCCTTTGTGATGGTGAGTCAATATCCCGCTTCAGCGAATTTCTGTAAGTCGCGTCTGGTGAGAATGTTGATGGGTTCCCTTGTGCTGGTACCGGCCTGGTCAGCCATTGTAATGCTGAAGATTCATCACGGTCCACAGGCGATAGTGTTGTTGTTTTTGCTGGTGTGGGCCGCTGACGTAGGCGCTTATGTTGCTGGAAAGAATCTGGGTAAGAGGCCTTTGGCAAAAAAAGTGAGTCCAAAGAAAACCATTGAAGGCCTGCTTGGGGGCATTGCTTTTTCCATGCTGGTCGCGGTTGTGTATGGGAAGTTCACGCACGCGACTGTCGGGCGAGAAATTGTATTGGTCCTATTGGCAATGATGGTAGCATTAATCTCGGTGCTGGGTGATTTGCTCGAAAGCTTGTTAAAGCGAGAGCGAGGCATAAAGGACAGTAGTAGTTTACTACCAGGGCATGGTGGTGTTATGGATCGAATCGATAGTTTGACCGCCGCTCTGCCGTTATTTGCCCTGGCGCTTCACTTCAGTGTGTAAACGGGAAGCAATAATGCAGGAACTGTGTATTCTTGGCTCAACAGGCTCTATTGGAAAAAATACACTGGATGTGGTTGCCCGTCATCCCGGGCGTTACCGTGTGCGCTCATTGGTGGCAGGGAAAAATGACGCTCTGATGCTGGCTCAGATTTCCCAGTTTAACCCGGATCAGGTGGTGATGGCTGATGAAACAGCAGCGAAACGTCTGCGGCTTGCTGTTCAGGCAAAAGGATTGAGGGCAGAAATCTTATGGGGCACGGAGCACATTGTTGCCGTTGCTGAAGATCCCGCCGTTGATACGGTGATGGCGGCGGTTGTTGGTGCGGCTGGCCTGCTGCCTACGCTGGCAGCAGTAAAAGCAGGGAAGAAGGTGTTGCTGGCCAACAAAGAAGTGTTGGTAATGACCGGTGAACTTTTTATGTCTGCCGCTAATGCGGCAGGCGCGACACTGTTACCTATTGACAGCGAGCATAATGCGATTTTCCAGTGCATGCCTCCCCATTTTTCCAAGGGGCTGAACACCATTGGTGTTCGGCGTGTTGTATTGACGGCATCAGGTGGGCCTTTTCGAGAGACGCCTTTAGGGAAATTTGCTGAGATTACCCCTGCTCAGGCTTGTGTGCACCCCAACTGGAGTATGGGACAAAAAATATCCATAGATTCAGCCACTATGATGAATAAAGGACTGGAATTTATTGAAGCGTGCTGGCTGTTTGATGCCCGGCCGGATCAGGTTGACGTGGTTATTCATCCGCAGAGTATTGTTCATTCGATGGTGGATTATGTGGATGGTTCAGTGCTGGCCCAGCTTGGAAACCCTGATATGCGCACGCCCATTGCCCATGGGCTGGCTTGGCCTGAACGAATAGCGTCTGGCGTAACTCCCCTGTCTTTATCCACCATTGCGTGCCTTGATTTTTATGAGCCTGACATGAGACGCTATCACTGTTTGAAGCTGGCTATGGAAGCAGCCAGGGCGGGGGGGACGGCGCCAGCAGCGCTGAATGCGGCGAACGAGCAGGCCGTGGCTGCGTTTTTATGTCATCAATTGCGTTTTGACCACATTAGCCGGGTCGTCGATGAGGTGCTGCAAGCCCTTGAGAGTCAGGCAGCAGCTTCCGTTGAGCATGTGCTCGATGCGGATCGGCAGGCACGTTGTCTGGCTAAGCAATGCATCATTAAACTGAAAAATGATAGTATGTCATGATAGCTTTACGAAAGCGCTTCACCGAGTCTGCCTTTGTAGTAGGAGATAATATCGTATGATTTTGGATACGATACAAACCGTGGTCGCCTTTTTGATCACCTTGGGAGTATTGGTCAGTATCCATGAATACGGCCACTTTTGGGTGGCGCGTCGCTGTGGTGTTAAAGTGCTGCGTTTTTCTATTGGTTTTGGCAAGCCCCTATGGCAAAAAAAGGATCGCCATGGTACCGAATTTTCCCTCGCTGCTATTCCATTGGGTGGCTATGTCAAAATGCTGGATGAGCGGGAAGGGCCTGTTTCAGCCGATGAAAAACACCTTTCATTCAATAGCCAGTCGGTGTTATCCCGGATTGCCATTGTTGTTGCTGGACCTGTTGCCAATTTTTTATTGGCGATTGTTGCGTTATGGCTGATGTACCTGGTCGGTGTGCGGACAGTAGCGCCGCAGGTTGGCGAAGTCATACCCGGCTCTCCCGCCGCAATGGCCGGTATTGAGGCTGGTGATGAAATTGTGGCGGTGGATGGTGTTGAAACAAAAGGGTGGCAAGCCGTCAATATGGCGCTGGTTAGTGCTTTAGGCGAAACAAAAACGCTGCGGTTTTCAGTGCTGCCCGGTGAGCCGGGTGCGGCTCATACCGGCGGGACTGTGGTTGAACGGAACCTCTCTGTAAAAAACTGGTTGGCAGGTGATGAGAACCCTGCTCCTTTGCTTTCTCTGGGTATTCGACCTTACACGCCGGTAATTCCTGCTATCATTGGCAGCGTGGTTGATGGGGGTGCCGCAGCCAGGTCCGGGTTAAAAGTCGGTGACAAAATAGTGCAGGTGGATGGACAGCCCTTATCTGACTGGTCGTCCTGGGTAAAGTGGGTAAGAAACCATCCTGATCAAGTACTGGCGGTCACCGTTGTTCGTGGGGAAAAGCTGATACAGCTTTCTCTGAGACCGGATACCCGGAGTATTGATGGTATTGACAGTGGTTATATTGGTGCGGGTGTTCACCCGGTTTCCTGGCCCCCGTCGATGATAAGAACGTTACAGTATGGGCCGGTTACCGCTTTAGTGAAGGGAGCTGAGGGCACCTGGGCGTTAACGACGATGACTGTCAATTCGTTGTGGAAAATGGTCGTTGGTCTGGTATCAGTGACAAATTTGAGTGGTCCCATCACTATTGCTAAGGTGGCGGGCGCTTCTATGGCATCGGGATTTGAGAACTTTCTGTACTTTCTTGGCATGTTAAGTGTCAGTTTGGGGGTTCTTAACTTGCTGCCAATACCTGTGCTTGATGGAGGGCATCTGTTCTTCTATCTGGTCGAGCTGGTCAGAGGGCGGCCTCTGTCTGAAAGGGTCCAGTTGTTGGGTCTGAAAATTGGGGTATCTCTGGTGATATGTGTGATGGGACTGGCTATCTATAATGATGTAAGTCGTCTATTCTGACATACGGCATGGGCAGCATTGATGATCTTGTCTGCCTCTTCAGAGTACAAAATGAACACGGATAAGAACGGATTCCATGAATCGATCACTGTTGTCTTTGCTGATTGGCTCTATGGCCTATGCGTCAGGTGCTCAGGCATTCGTTGTCTCAGACATCCGGATAGATGGCCTGCAACGCATTTCAGCTGGTACGGTTTTTAACGCGCTCCCTATCAAAGTGGGTGATGATGTTAAAGTCCCTGCGGTAGCAGACGCGACCCGGGCACTTTTTCGGACCGGTTATTTTAAAGATATCCAGATGGGTCAGGACGGGAAAGTGCTGGTCGTCAAAGTTGTTGAGCGACCATCTATTAGTGAAATTGTTATCTCAGGTAACAAGGCCATCAAAACGGATGATCTGAAAACAGGGTTGGGCAAAGCGGGTCTGTCGGAGGGTGAAATCTTCCAGCAAGCGACTCTTGAGGCTATTCGTCAGGAACTTGAGCGACAGTATGTTGCTCAGGGGCGTTATGGAGCGAGTATTTCCACGGAGCTGGAAGCGCAGCCACGAAACCGGGTGAAGTTGTCCATTAAGATTAAGGAAGGCAAAGTCGCGACGATCAGTCATGTTAATATTGTGGGCAATAAGGTTTATCCGCTGGAAGAGTTGCTTGACTTATTTGAGTTGAAAGAAAGTCACTGGTACTCCTTTTTTGGTTCCAGTGATAAATATTCCCGTGAAAAACTGTCAGGAGACTTGGAGCGCCTTCGCTCGTGGTACCTTGATCATGGCTATATTAACTTTAACATTACCTCGACGCAGGTGGCGATCAGTCCTGACAAAGCTCATGTTTATATTACGGTGAACATTGATGAAGGTGATAAATACACCATCAGCGATGTGAAACTGGCAGGGGATCTGATTATTCCTGAAGAGGAAGCGGAAAAGTTGCTGCTGGCCAAGCCTGATCAAACTTTCTCACGAAAAGTCATTACACAAACGGAAACGTCCCTCAGCCGGCGCCTGGGAAATGAAGGGTATACCTTTGCAAATGTTACAGGTGTCCCAAAGCCTGATCATGATAAGAAAACCGTTGCATTAACGTTTTTTGTAGACCCGGGGCGTCGTGTGTATGTTCGAAGAATTAATTTTAATGGCAATACGAAAACGGATGATGAGGTACTGCGTCGTGAAATGCGACAAATGGAAGGTGCCTCGGCCAATACTGAAAAGATAGAGATGTCCAAAGTCCGGCTTGAGCGTCTGGGTTACTTCAAGGCAGTCAATGTAGAAACACCGCCGGTTCCAGGGACCAGCGATCAGATTGATGTCAACTATACCGTGCAGGAGCAACCGTCGGGCAGTGTCACCGCCAGTATTGGTTATTCTCAGTCTGATGGTTTGCTGTTAGGTGGCTCTATCAGTCAGAGTAACTTCCTCGGGACCGGTAACAAGGTGTCTATCGGACTCAACAAAAGTGACTTGAGCCAGCTGTACAGTTTTAACTTTACTAATCCTTACTATAGTGTTGGTGGTGTGAGCCGTGGCTTTGGCGTGCATTATCGTACTTATGATTATGAGGAGTCTGATATTTCCAGCTATGCGGCAGATAGCTGGGGAGGTAATGTCAACTTTGGCTACCCACTGTCCGAAACGCAAAGTATTAACTTTGGTTTTGGCGTTGAAGGGACAAAAGTAACGACAGGGGACACTAGCCCGCAAGTCTTTAAAGATTATCTGGAGAAAGAAGGTGACAGCTTTACTAATTTTCAGGCAACCCTTGGCTGGTCTGAGTCGGAGTTGAACCGGGGGCTTTTGCCGACGCGTGGTTATTCACAAAGTGTGTCCTCGCAAATTGCGGTTCCTGGTTCTACGACAACCTTTTATAAGCTGGTATACAGAGGACAGTATTTTCAGCCCCTTACTGATTCTTTGACAGCGCGTTTTGCTACTCGTCTTGGCTATGCTGGCGCTTATGGCAATACTGATGACGTGCCTTTTTTCGAACACTTTTATGCCGGTGGGTTTGGCTCTGTAAGAGGTTATAAAGATAACACTCTGGGACCAAAGGCTATGGAAGACACCGAGGGTGGTGACTACAACAGTATGGGTGGGGATACGCTGATAGAAGGAACTATTGAAGTGCTTTTCCCTCTACCGTTTGTTAAAGATCAGCGATCCCTGCGCACCAGCGTGTTCTTTGACTTTGGTAATGTATTTGACAATAGTGGAAATGACCATGAGGGTGTCGTTGACTCAAGCAAACCAAGCTTCAGTGATCTTCGCTACAGTGCCGGTGTTGGCCTGACCTGGATTACCCCCCTTGGACCCTTAACATTCAGCCTGGCAAAAGCGTTAAATCCGAAGGATAAAGATGAAACTCAGGTCTTCCAGTTCTCTCTTGGCGCGCCCTTCTAGAAGGCTGTCGGACTTATGCTTTCGAGCATAAAATTCAGTAGGGCGAGTCAGAATTTTCGATCAATTTGTGCGAATAGCTGACCTGTTTAAGCAAATTGATCGGAAATTCTGGCCGCGTTTTCTCGCGCTTTCTCGCACTTTCTGGATTTTAGGCCGAAATTGTCTTAAGTCCAACGGGTTCCTGGTATTTGCTTCGCTATTATCAGGCGGGTGAAATAATAAGCCCTTGTACTTGTTGAAACCACAAAATGAAACCACAAAAAGGTGCGGAAACGCGCCTTTTCGTTATAATGCGGCTCTGCATTTTACTGTTGCGATAGAGCAGATTATTAGTTGACTCATCAGGAGAAAACCTTGAAATTCATACGATTCTTTTGTTTAACACTGGTTATGCTGGTGTCTTTTGCCCAGACAGCGGCGGCAGCTTCCACTGCCCAAACGACGGCAGCTTCCATGAAGATTGCTGTTATTGATGCTGACATGGCCGTGTTGGAGTCCGAACCAGCGAAGCAATACGCAAAACAGGCAGAAACCAAGTTTGCTCCTCAGCTCAAACAGATAAAAACCCTTACGGATGAAGTGAAAAAAATGGAGCAAAAACTCGAGAAAGAGGAGCCTGCCCTTTCTGCTGCCCAGAAAGAAAGTCGCCAGCTCGAAATCAAGCGCAAGTACGAAGACCTCCAATTGAAGGATCGCCAGCTGCGTATGGAGAAAGCACGTTCTGACCAGGAAGAGCTGGGGAAAATTCGCCCAATGCTGGGGCAGGCTATTGAGGAAATTTCCAAAGAGCAGGGATACGATCTGGTGATCCAGCGCGGTGCCGCGGCTTTTGTTAAACCTGAGTTTGATATTACCCGAGCGGTGATTGAGCGCCTGAACAAGATTCATAATAATGGCTAAAAAGATGTACACGCTACGTGAACTGGCTGAAGTATTGGGAGCTCAGCTGCAAGGGGATGGCGCTCTGGTCATTACTGGATTAAACACCTTAAAGGAAGCAACAGGGCAAGAGCTGAGTTTTCTGGCTAACCCGGTTTATGCCCGTTACCTTTCAAGCACTGAGGCGGGGGCGGTGATCCTTGCGCCTGCCAGTGCGGCTGATTTTTCGGGTAATGCACTGATAGTGGACAACCCTTATCTGGGTTATGCGCGATTGTCTCATTTTTTTAAAACAGCGGCAGAGGTGCCTGTTGGTATTGACGCGTCAGCGACGGTGAGTCCAGATGCTCAAATACACCCAGAGGCAGCCATTGGTCCTGGGGTTGTCATTGAAGCAGGGGTTATGGTTGCCAGGGGAGTGACGGTAGCAGCAGGTGCTGTCATTGGGCACGATAGTATTATTGGTGAAGAAACGCGTATCGCTAGAAATGTGACTGTTTGTCACGGTGTCAGCATCGGCAAGCGCGTTATCATCCACCCCGGCGCAGTCATTGGAAGTGATGGGTTTGGTAATGCCCAAGACAAAGGGCAGTGGGTAAAAATTGCCCAGATTGGCGGCGTGTTGATTGGTGATGATGTGGAAATTGGTGCCAATACCTGTATTGATCGCGGTGCGCTGGGGGATACCATCGTTGGTGACGGTGTCCGCTTGGATAACCTGATCCAGGTTGCCCATAATGTTGTTATTGGCAAAAATACCGCCATAGCTTCCCTGGCGGGCATCTCCGGTAGTACTCAAATTGGTGAAAACTGCACTATTGCCGGTAGCGCAGGTTTTGCCGGTCACCTGACCATTGCGGATAATACCCATATTGGCGGTATGGCCATGGTGACTGGTTCTATCAAAAAAGCGGGCGTGTATGCTTCAGGTACAGGCTTTATGGAAGCCCGTGAATGGCGAAAAAATGCGGTTAGGTTCCGGCAGCTGGATAATCTGGCAAGACGCGTGAAACGTTTGGAAAAAAACTGAATGTTATGCTTTTCTGCTGGTTAAAAAGGCTGGGCAGGGAGTGGTTGTGTGACAGCGCGCTCCCTCTAGTAGGAGCCTGTCCGAGAATAGCCCTTAGCGAGGATTGCGAGAAATTGAGGATAAAATTTCTGTTTATGAGGACAATAGCGGGGCTATTTGATGAAGAAGCAGGAATTTTTAGACCCATTTATCGCAACCGCAGTAGCGTGGTCTATTCTCGGACAGGCGCCTAGTGGCCTTTTTCTATCATTGACACAGATTTGAGTTTATTAATCCATGATCAAAATTGAAAAAATCAGGGAGATTTTGCCACACCGCTACCCTTTCCTGATGGTGGATCGGGTAGTGAATATTAGTTTGGAAAAAGACAATCAAAACGGCAAAAATGTGCTCGAATGCATTAAAAATGTTTCAGTAAATGAGCCTTACTTTAACGGTCATTTTCCTGATCACTCTATCATGCCGGGTGTATTGATTTTGGAGGCTATGGCACAAGCTGCTGGTCTTCTTGGTTCAGTGATGGTGGGCTATCAAGTGGGTGAGGCGCCTATTTATTATTTGGCGGGATCAGATAAAGTAAAATTCAAGCGCCCTGTTGTGCCCGGTGATCAGCTGTACTTGAAGGCAACTTACCTGACGAGTCGTCAAAGTATGTGGAAATTTTCCTGTGAAGCACGTGTTGATGGTAAACTGGTGAGTTCTGCTGATCTTACCTGCGCACGTATGAAGGAGCTGGCAACTTGAACGATTTCCGCTTTAGAAGCGACGCAACGGCTGGTATTCATCCAACAGCCATTGTTGACCCAAAAGCAAAACTGGCTGATGATGTCCAGGTTGGTCCCTGGACCTATATTGGTCCGAACGTAGAGATTGGGTCGGGAACGCTGATTCATTCCCATGTAGTGATTAAAGGCCCTACGGTGATAGGAAAAAATAATCGTATTTTTCAATTTTCCAGTGTGGGAGAAGATTGTCAGGATAAAAAGTATGTCGATGAGTTAACTTACCTGGAAATAGGTGATGACAATATTATTCGTGAAAGTTGTACGATCCATCGCGGTACCCATCAAGATGAAGCGTTAACACGCATTGGTCATAGAAATCTGTTGATGGCTTATGTACATATTGCCCATGACTGCAGGGTTGGAAACGACTGTGTGCTTGCGAATAACTCGACAATGGGCGGGCACGTAGTGATAGGTGATGGTGTTATTCTTGGGGGCTTTACGGCAGTCCACCAGTTTTGTGTTATCGGCTCTTTCAGTATGACCGCCGGACACACCGCGGTGTATAAAGATATGCCTGCTTTTGTCATGGCCAGTGGTAATCCCGCGGCTGCTCATGGTATGAATTATGAGGGTATGCGACGCAGGGGCTACAGTAAGGAGCTGATTCAGACATTGCGTCGGTGCTATAAAATCATCTACCGTCAAGGGTTGCGCATTGGTGAAGCTATTGAAAAACTGGAGTCGATAGGGACACAGCCAGAGCTTCAATTGCTCATTGATTCTTTAAAAGCGTCAACGCGGGGTATTACTCGTTAGCCCATGTCAAACTTGCCTTTAACGAATGACTGTCCTTCTGCTGCAATATCAACCAAACCCTTAAAGATAGCCATGGTTGCTGGTGAACTGTCCGGTGATATTCTTGCCGCTGGTCTGATTCGTGAGATCAGGCGGCATCATCCAGATGTTTATTGCTATGGTATTGGTGGTCCTTTAATGATCGCTGAAGGGTTTGACAGCCTTTTCCCCATGGAACGTTTATCGGTTATGGGGCTGATGGAAGTACTTGGTCGTCTGAAAGAGCTGATTGGTATTCGTCGTGAGTTAACAGCACGCTTGATCAGCGATCAGCCCACTGTTTTTGTAGGGATTGATGCGCCTGACTTTAATCTGGGGCTGGAAAAACAGCTAAAAAAAGCCGGTATTCCAACCATGCATTACGTTAGCCCCCAAGTATGGGCCTGGCGTGAAGGGCGTTTAAAAAAGATCAGGCAGTCAGTTGATCATATGCTGACACTCCTTCCCTTTGAGGCCGACTATTACAACGCTCATCATGTGGAGGTAACGTTTGTCGGACATCCACTGGCAGACATGGTGCCTATGCGGCCTGATAAAGAGGCAGCACGGGAGGCGCTTGAGGTGCCGGAAAAGGGGATTGTTATTGGCGTGCTGCCAGGGAGCAGGAGTGCTGAAGTCTCGCGTTTGGGGGCGCTTTTTTTTGAAACAGCACGCTTGCTCACCAAACAGTTTCCTGATGCTCGTTTCCTGGTGCCCTGTGCCAATATGAAGCGTAAACGGCAGTTAATAACGATAGCAAAAGATTACAATGATCTTGAATTAACGCTTTACGATGGTCAAGCATCCGAGATAATGGCTGCGTCTGATGCGATATTAATCGCATCGGGGACGGCAACGCTGGAAGCCGCGTTACACAAACGCCCCCTTGTGGTGAGTTACCGGATGAATCCGATTACGTATGCTATAGTCAGGCGGTTGGTTAATGTGGACTGTGTGGCTTTGCCTAATCTGTTGTCAGGTCAGAAACTGATGCCAGAGTTATTGCAAAATGATGCTACGCCAGAAGCATTGTGTGACGCAATGGTGAAAGCATTGACGGATAAAGTCTATCAACAGACCCTTGAGAAAGCCTTTGTCGCTATTCATAACGTTCTTAAGAGAAATGCCAGTGAGCTTGCCTACCAGGCATTGCAGTCTGTCATCAGTAAAAAGACAGTGGGTCATTAAACAGGGCAGCTTGCATTCCTGGAATGTCTTAGAAGCAGTCTTAAAAGTCTGCCCGTAGCGAGGACTGCGAGAAATGGCGGATAAAAAGTCGCTTTTGTGAGGAGAATAGTGGGGCTATTTGACGAACAAAAGCGACTTTTTAGACCCATTTATCGTAGCCGCGGTAGGCGCATGACTTTTAAGACCGCTTCTTATACCAATCGTCTTTTCTAACTACCGTAAGCGTTTACAAACTGGGCGTCAGAGCAGTAGAAACGACGAGTGAAGCCTGCTATCGCGAGGAGTTTCAACGTACCGCTGGCGTTCGTTGACACCGTAAAGCGCAATGAGGACAGTCAATCGGTACCCGTGCTGTCAAGCGCTAATACCCATACAGTCGTCATTCCCGCGAAGGCGGGAATCTACCAGAAAATGGACTCCCGCCTTAGCAGGGGTGACCAAAGTGATGGTTGTATGTATATTAACGCTTTTTTGCGCCAGGAGCTTGTCGGGCTAGATCTTCGGCGCCGTTTCAGTCCCGTACAGCCAAAAGCGTATTACCCCAGTTATGTGCTTTCCATGACAGCTTAAAATGTATCAAGCCTACTTTGCCAGAGGCCCTGCATGAGTCACCATTGGCCATAGCGGGTCCAATTAATCGATCAATTTGATACCCGTTTGTCGTGGTTATGGATTTGTCCTTTGCAATTTGATTATTCATCTGGGAAAAATCGAACTTACATTTATCAACCGGACTCGCGTAAGCACCGGATATCATCACTAGCATCAAGGTCATTGAGGTGAGTGCTGCTTTGAATGCTGTTTTGAATGTCATAATCCTGGATCCTGTTTTGGTGAAGTGTGAAGCAGGCATAACAATCATGGCAATTCTCGAAAAGTAAGCGGCTGGTCCACGGATATCCCAATGAAAGCCGCTCTGATTGTGACACCTTCATGAGGCAGCTAAGGCGATGAAGTGATATCTTTGGCGTCGTTACACTCTGATAAAGACCACCTGGCACGAGACTTACAGGACAATAGCGTCAAGCCTCTTTCTCCAGTTATGCACTTTCCATGACAGCAAAAATTCAGCGCGATTCTGAGCGCTTTGAGTGAATGCAAGGTAGCCTTTGGCGTAGCCGCTGCATCGACCAGGAGAACTGGCATTAACGGGCTCATATATATCATTAAGCTCAAAACCGTTTGAGGAGTGTATGCTGCGGTATTTATAAATATCAGCTTTCATCTGGTCAGCATCGTGCCTGCATTCCCCATCTGGGTTTGCATATACACCGGATACCATTACTAGCATCAGGGTCATTGAGGCGAGTATTGTTTTGTATGTCATGGGCTTGAATCCTGTCTTTGTGAAGATAAAAACACGTAGCTGATGACGAGGGTATTGTGGTGGGCCTTTTCAGTCTGGCAAAGATCCTGTGAAGGGGTCAGACTGGCTAGGAGCCTGTCCGAGAATAGACTACCCTACTGCGGTTGCGATAAATTGGTCTAAAAATTCCTGCTTCTTCGTCAAATAGCCCCACTATTATCCTC
>NZ_JAVLSP010000082.1:0-17706 GCF_031528575.1 Candidatus Sororendozoicomonas aggregata | reverse complement strand
CTCGAAAGCATAAGTCCGACAGGCTCCTAGCCACCCATAAAAGCTGCCTGTTTTCCACTTCTCTTCGTTACATAACACCACTATGTTTCTCAGAGTTATTCAGAAAATCAAAAAGCAGGTGGCTTGTCACAAAGGGTCTGAACAGTGTCTAAATCAGCTGTGCCATCACGTCCGCTGGAATATCCGCATTGGTGTAAACATTCTGCACATCGTCAAGATCTTCCAGGCGGTCCACCAGCTTCATGACTTTTTCCGCGCCATCGAAATCCAGTGCTACCCGCGTTGCCGCAATCATGGCGACTTCGCCACCGGCGGGCTTCAGGCCAGAAGTTTCCAGGGACTCTTTTACCGCCATAAAGTCTGTCCATCGCGTCAGTACTTCAACGGAACCGTCATCGTTGCTGATCACATCTTCAGCACCGGCTTCCAGTGCTGCTTCCATGATGGCCTCTTCATCAGCACCTTGTTCAAAATAGATCTGCCCTTTTTTGCTGAACAGGTAAGCTACCGAGCCATCAGTGCCCAGATTACCCCCGTGCTTTGAAAAAGCATGGCGGACTTCAGCAACGGTACGGTTGCGGTTATCGGTCAGGCATTCAACCAAAACGGCAATACCACCGCTGCCATAGCCTTCATAAACCACGGCCTCCATATTGGTGTCTTCGCCACCACCGGCACCGCGGGCAATGGCACGATTAATGGTATCGCGGGTCATGTTAGCCCCGAGAGCCTTGTCAACAACCGCACGCAAGCTGGGGTTATCGTCAACATTCGCTCCCCCCTGCTTGGCGGCGACAACCAGCTCACGAATGATTTTTGTGAAAATCTTACCGCGCTTGGCATCCTGTGCTGCCTTGCGGTGTTTAATATTGGCCCATTTACTGTGACCTGCCATGGAAACAACCTCGTTTTAGGTCACCAGCTCGGCGGACGCTGGTGAGATTGCTAGGAGCCTTTCCGAGAATAGACTACCCTACTGCGGTTGCGATAAATGGGTCTAAAAATTCCTGCTTCTTCGTCAAATAGCCCCACTATTATCCTCAGAAGCAGAAATTTTTATCCTCAATTTCTCGTAATCCTCGCTACGGGCGCTATTCTCGGTCAGGCTCCCAGGGATTTATCAGTGACTGGTTGCCGATGCCGGGTCGCGACGAATACGCAGGTTCAAATCCCGTAGCTGGGTGGCATCCACCTGCCCCGGTGCCCGGGTCAGCAGACAGCCGGCAGACTGGGTTTTTGGAAAAGCAATCACTTCACGGATATTGTCAGTGCCGCACAATAACATCACCAGTCGATCCAGACCGAATGCCAGACCGCCATGGGGTGGCGCGCCAAACCTGAGGGCATCCAGTAAGAAGCCAAATTTTTCCTTTTGCTGGGCTTCATCAATATTCAGCAAGCGAAATACCGCTTCTTGCATCGCCTGCTGGTGAATACGGACAGAACCCCCGCCGACTTCATAGCCATTTAAGACAATGTCATAAGCGCGGGACAGGGCTTCCATTGGCCTGGCTTCGAGCGCTTGCGGTGTGCAGGTGGGTGCGGTGAATGGGTGATGTAACGCGGTCATGTTCCCTTTTTCGTCAGCTTCAAACATGGGGAAGTCTATAACCCACAGGGGCGCCCATTCTTTGGTATACAGGTTAAGGTCAGCGCCAATCTTGCAGCGCAATGCCCCGAGGGCCTCATTGACAATGTTGGCCCGATCGGCCCCAAAGAAAACAATATCGCCATTTTGAGCACCAACGCGCGTCATAATCCGCATGCTAACATCCTCACCGAGGAACTTGATGATGGGCGACTGCAAACCATTGGCACCATTTTCCAGGGCATTGACTTTTATCCAGGCCAGCCCTTTTGCTCCGTAAATGCCGACAAATTTGGTGTACTCATCAATCTGCTTGCGGCTCAGCTCAGCACCACCTGTCACCTTCAGGGCAGCCACCCGGCCTTTTGGATCGTCTGCCGGGCCTTTGAAGACCTTAAAGTCAACACGGGCCATCAAGTCAGCGACATCCACCAGTTCCAGGGGAATTCGCAGGTCCGGTTTATCGGAGCCGAAGCGACTCATGGCCTCGGCAAATGTCATATGGGGAAAGTCACCGAGTTCAACACCTTTGATCTCTTTGAGGAGTTTTTTCACCAACCCTTCTGCCAGTCCCATAATCTGCTCTTCTTCCATAAAAGAGGCTTCCATATCAATCTGGGTAAATTCAGGCTGACGGTCAGCGCGCAGGTCTTCATCACGGAAGCACTTAACGATCTGGTAATAACGGTCAAAGCCAGACACCATCAGTAACTGTTTGAATAGCTGTGGCGATTGTGGCAAAGCAAAGAAGGAACCGGCATGGGTGCGACTGGGCACGAGGTAGTCACGCGCGCCTTCTGGCGTTGCCCGGGTGAGCGCAGGTGTTTCAATATCAAGAAATCCATGTTCGTCCAAATAGCGACGAACGGTCTGGCTTATCTTGCTGCGCAGAATCAGCTTCTCCTGCATTTCCGGGCGACGAAGATCCATATAGCGGTGTCTCAGGCGAATATCTTCACCCACATCGGTGTATTCATCAATCTGGAACGGTGGCGTCTGCGCGCTGTTAAGAATTGCCAGCCGCTGACCAAGCACTTCGATCTCACCGGTAGTCATAGCCGAATTGACGGTGCCTTCCGGGCGGGGGCGGACTTTACCCGTGATTTTCAGTACGTACTCACTGCGGACTTTGTCGGCCAGGGCAAAGGCCTCTTCCGTATCGGGGTCAACGACAACCTGGGTGATTCCCTCCCGGTCACGCAGGTCCAGGAAAATGACGCCACCGTGATCACGACGGCGATGCACCCAACCACAAAGGGTGACCTCCTGCCCGTCATGGGAAAGGTTCAGTTCGCCGCAATAATGGCTGCGCATAATATACCTCAAAACAAGGGAAAAATGGGTCTCCAGCACCCCTGAAGGACTGCTGGTTCTTTAGCGACTGGTTGGCGCGCTTGTGCTGCCACTGTCAGCGCTACTGCTTTTTTGTCGGACAGTGATGATCACTGGACGCAAGGCTCTTCTTTTTACCACCTTTACAATCCGTTTCATACCAACCACTGCGTTTAAACCGAAATGCAGGGGCGCTTAACCGTTTTTTCAGGGGCTGATCATCACGGTTCGTTCAATCAGTCAATATTGGATTACGGTTTTTTCAGACTCTTTGACGACTATCATCGCAGTGGTCACGCTGATACGGGTCGATGACATAACACGACTATTACCGAGGGGCGTTTTCAGGTCAAAAGAATCTGACATTTCTTAGTTAAAAAACAAGCTAGCATACCATGCAATGGTTTTTTCGCGACAAAAAAGTCACTGTTTTTCAGATTTAAATCAATAAAGTGGTTACTTTCCCGTCTGTGTAGGTATTTTGTCGTTTCTTTGTTATTTTTTTTATGGAAGACTTTTCCTTCATTTTAAGACTGCCAGCGAAGGCAGCCATTAATACAACAAGTGAATAACAAGGCGGAAAGGAGAGACCTGCCGCCGTTGCCAACAATAATGCCTCAGGGGATTTTAATGAAGTCATTTGCTTTGACTGCAATGAGTACAGCTATTTTGGCTGCTGCATCCAGCGTAACCCATGCTGATTTTATCGACGATAGCACCTTTGACATTCAACTACGGACCGCTCATTTCAACTCCAATGACGGTAGTGATAGTTGGAGTCAGACCTCAGAGGGTATTCAGTTAAACTATAAATCGGGCTATTTTGCTGACATCATAGGTTTTGACGCGTCTTATTACGGTGCCGTGGGTCTGGACCACTCAGGTGTTGACCCTTACTCTACCAGTTATGACCGTGGTCAGCTGCTGACGAAAGACCATTCAGGCTACCACAAGCTTGGTCAGGCCTTTGTTAAAGTGAAAGCCGGTGATCAAAGCCGCGGTGTCTATTCCCAGATCGGGTATATGCGTGGAAAAAATGGCGGTATCGGCGGTTCCAGCTCCCGAAGCACACCTTCGAGTTACCGCGGGGCACTGGTTGAAGGGTACCTGATGGATGGCTGGATGGTGCATGGTGGCTACTACGACGGCATCGGCCAGCGTACCGAAGCCAGCTGGGATGACTTATACACGCAATCAAAAGAAAAAATTGATTATGTCTGGCAGGTAGGTTCAGTGTATGACGTGAATAACTGGCGGGCTGAAGGCTTTTATCTGGAGTCCGAGGCGTATAGCAAGCAGTTTTCCGGCACCCTGGCTTACACCTTTAACCTGGGTCATGATGCAACACTGATGTTTGAGGGTATGTATCACGGAGCCAGGGAGAATGGTGAAAAATGGGACAACCTGGGCTTCAAAGAAGAAGCCAATCATTACACGTTTACCACTGAGTACGGCAACAATGGTTTTACCGGGACGCTGATCTACGGTTACACCGAAGCGCGTCAAGACGGTGAGATGGGAACGCTGGATGATCGCTTTGCCTATAATGACTACGGCAGCTCTCCGAGCCGCATCGGTTACCTGGTAGGTAACTTCTGGTATGACGGTGAAAAGGTCTGGCAGGCAGAAGTCGGTTATGATTTTGGTCATATGGGTCTGGACGGGTTTAATGCCACCGTCGGCTATATTTACGGCTCAGATATGAATGACCCCTCCGAAAATCAAATGGAGAAAGAAACAGAGGTATTTACAGAACTGGTGTATGCTTTTGCCGACAGCTCACCCCTGAAGGGCGTCTCTTTGACCATGCAGAAGGGCTGGGGAGAAACGAAATACGCGAACGCGCCTGATGTAACGGCGAATGATCTTCGCGCTTATATTGATTACTCAATCAGTATTTTTTAAACCGTTAATGCCGTCTGTTTATCGGGCCTGTCATTGACAGTTTTCCCCAGTCCGGTCACTGGCTGGGGGCAGGCGGCTGCCACTGAGAAGCAGTCTTAAACGTCATGCTCCTACTGCGGCTACGATAAATGGGTCTAAAAACCCGCTTTTGTTCGTCAAATAGTCCCGCTATTCTCCTCACAAAAGCGACTTTTTATCCGCCATTTCTCGCGGTCCTCGCTACGGGCAGATTTTTAAGACTGCTTCGCGACAAGGATGCAAAAAGCCATAACAAAGCGATAAAACGCTTTTTTAGCACTGCCTGGTGGGGCGATCAAATCCCCCATTCAGGGGTGTCTTTTCACTTAAACCAACACCCACTTCTTTCTGGTACCCAATGGGAGCGCTCTGGTCAGTTCAAAGAAGTGGTACTGTATTGAAAGGTGTCGCATTTTTATCTCAAACTCAGGCGAATACGGGTGTTGCCACGAAATGAATTGATCAGAGTATGGCGAAAAAATGGGCTAATCCTTGTGGGGGGGCTGTATCGCCCGGAGGGTATTATGCCATACTCTGTGATTAACATTATGCCGTTTAAAGAAAGCCTACTGAAACGAGGGTATAATACGTGAGTTTTACCTGGGTAGACTGGGTGATTACTGCAGTGATATGCGTCTCTGCAGTCATCAGCCTGAGGCGAGGGTTTTTCAGGGAGGTCATGTCGCTGATGACCTGGCTGCTGGCTGCTTTTGCCGCATGGACCTTTGGCGATAATCTGGCGAACCACCTGATCGATTATATTGAGACACCCTCCATCCGTAAGATGGTGGCGACGGCGTTACTTTTTGTCGCTATCTTGATGGTGGGAGCAATGATTAACCGGTTTATTGTGGGCCTGGTGCAGGCTACCGGCTTAACCGGGACTGACCGCGCGCTGGGTGTCATCTTCGGTGCTTTGCGTGGCTGTTTGCTGGTTGTTATTTTGCTGGGGTTGATGAAAATCGCGCCACTGGAGCAAGACAATGCCTGGAAAAATTCGGTACTATTACCGCATTTTCTGATGTTGGCAGATTGGTCAAAGGAAACCCTCATTGAGATTGTTGAGCCTTTGCTCGACAATCTCGACAATAATTCGCTTAATGACACTGTTTAGTTATTAACTATTTAGTTATTAAATAGTTGCTTGTTGCTCTCTTTACAGGCCTTGCTAGTTGCAGGGCATCTAAGACGGCTTCTGTGGGAGGTGGTACAGTGAAAAATAGACCAACACCCGTCCCTGTAAAGACAGTCGTCCACTGTTGTGGTGGGTCGTTACCTTCGCGGGAAGGGCAGTTTATTGGTCAATGTTGTCATGCTACTATTTTAAACGGTTTCTTGCTGGTTAAGGGCAATCAATGGGTAGTCTCTGTGCCGGGTGCGTAGGGCGGTGGACTACGATCACATTTGAGGAAGTGTGTTCATGTGTGGAATTGTTGGAATTTCTGCTGTGGTCAATGTCAATCAGCTGTTGTTTGATGCGCTGACCGTACTCCAACACCGAGGGCAGGATGCCGCAGGTATGGTAACGCTGGATAACAACCGGTTTTTCCTGCGTAAAGATAATGGGCTGGTCAAAGATGTCTTTCGTACCCGGCATATGGCACGTTTGCCTGGAAATACAGGGATTGCCCATGTGCGTTATCCCACAGCCGGAACATCCAGTTCAGCAGAGGCCCAGCCATTTTATGTGAACTCACCTTACGGGATCGCGCTGGCTCATAATGGCAACCTCACCAACGCAGAGGCTATTAAGTACTCTCTGTTCTCCAGTGACCGTCGGCATATCAACACCCATTCAGACTCTGAAATCCTGCTGAATGTTTTTGCCCATGAAGTCTCTAAAACGGACAAGCAGACACTGGCGGCGAAGGATATTTTTCAGGCTATTACGCGAGTGTACGGTCGTTGTGAAGGGGGCTATGCGGTTATTGCAATGATCAATGGTCATGGCATTGTTGGTTTTCGTGATCCCCATGGTATTCGTCCTCTGGTGTACGGTAAACGACAAAGTGGAGATACCGTTGAGTACATGATCGCCTCTGAATCTGTGGCTCTCGATGCCCTGGGCTTCACGCTTGCGCGGGATGTAGCGCCTGGCGAAGCGGTTTATATTGATCAATGGGGTAAACTGGAAACCTTTCAATGTGTGCCCGGAATAAAAACGCCGTGCATGTTTGAATATGTCTATTTAGCCAGGCCCGACTCTATTATTGATGGTATTTCTGTGTACCAGTCCCGTCTGCGTATGGGGCAGACTCTGGCCAATAAAATTTTACGAGAATGGCATGACCACGATATTGATGTGGTCATGCCCATTCCCGATACCAGTCGTAACTCCGCGCTGGAGCTGGCAACGCGTCTGGGGTTGCCTTACCGTGAAGGTTTCGTGAAAAATCGCTATATTGGCAGAACCTTTATTATGCCGGGTCAGGCAGTACGCAAAAAATCAGTCAAGCAAAAGCTTAATGCGATCAGTCAGGAGTTTTCCGGTAAAAGCGTGTTGCTGGTGGATGACTCTATTGTGCGGGGCACTACCTGCCAGCAGATCGTTGAAATGGCACGCGAGGCCGGGGCTAAAAAAGTGTATTTCTGCTCAGCAGCGCCTGCCATCCGTTATCCGAATGTTTATGGTATTGATATGCCCACCTGTGATGAGTTGATTGCCCATGATCAAACGGAGGCAGAAATTGAACAGCTGATTGATGCTGATGGTTTACTGTATCAGGAGCTGGACGATTTAAAAAAAGCGGTATCGTCGCTGAAACCCGAGATTAAGGCGTTTGAATGTTCAGTGTTTGATGGACAGTATGTTACCGGTGGGATTGATCAGAGTTATCTGGATCAACTGGCTAGCCAGAGAAGCCGTCACTCACGGGGTACTGAGCACGGTGGCTCGTTTGTGGATCTGTATAATGAGGATGAAAATACCTGATACTCAATGCCTGAGTTTTCTCTGACTGAATAAAATAAACAGATAACAGATAACAGATAACAGATAACAGATAACAGATAACAGATATGTTAATTTTTAGCTCTGAATCGAAGCCTGGGCTAGCTAATCTCAGATCAAAGTGCTTAAACTGTGATGTCATATCTACACGTACTTCTCATAAGGTGCTGATATATTTTGGCTTTGAGTAAGAAATGCCACTTTCTTATCATCTACAGGAAAGATCAATATTAACGTCATCGTTTATGCGGGGCTTGAGGTCTGAATGGCTTCTAACGCTTGTTTAAGCTGCCGAACGTCAGCAAGGTTGGGGGGCGAAACCGAGCTTGATGTAGTTGTTATGCCTAAACTCATAACTCTATACAGTCTATGGAAATGATGAAAGTGAAAAAATTATTTACGACCTTTTTGTTTCTTTCTGTTTTTTTTCAAACCATAAAAGCAGCGGAGTGTCCTCACCCGGAGAACAGTGTTTGTTTCTGTAAGCTTATAAAAAAAGCAAGTGACATAATAGGTGTACAATGTCATCTGCTCAATATGTTACCAAGCGTGCATGGTGAACCAAAAAATTGTCCATCAGTACAACAACTCTTCTTGCAGCAAGCTAGACTGCAAAATGGATTAAGTTATGAGTTTAATCAATTACTATTGAGTCAACAGCTACCGCCACCTGATCAATTTGTTAAATTGAGCATATTGCTCATTTTTCAGATGCAACTTCAAATGTCAATAATAAAAAATTGGGATAAGCGCCATTAAAAGGTATAACTTTGCGCATCAGCGCGCGAGGGATTTTTATTTTATGGCGCGATAATTGTGCGCGTAGCGCAAACGCACCATAAGGTAAAGGGGACGAGTCCGGCTGCATGCGCCTTGTTATGGGTCTCTTTGATAGCGCATTAATTCAATGGGTGCGCCGTTGACTTCAATGAACGCCACGGTAAGCCCTTCACTTGGCGAGTTTGGCTCAATAATAATCTTTTGATCACGAAGTGCTTTTTCAAGATCATCGACCTCAAACGCAACGTGTGGAACTGATTTAACAAGATCGGGGTAGGGCGCTTCTTCCCAGTATCTCTGCCATTGGATACCAAAGGGATTATTTTCGTGATCTGATACAGTCATTTTAAGGTGGGGCAGATCAATCTCTCCCTCAAATGACCCTGTTGTAGGAATTCCAATATGGTTGAACTTCATGCTTTACTCCTGATAGATACCGTCTCGGTAAATGGCGGTTTTGGAAGTGATTGTTCTTATGGCATGCTCTTTGGCCAAAAAAACAACGGAAACCGTCTATTCTGACCGGCTTGTCAGGCTCCTATTATTGCTCCAAATCTTCGTAGTCTTCCACGTGGAACCGAGGCGTACAAATCACTAAAAATACCAGGTCGTCTTTACCGATATTCTCGATTCTCTGTTTACACATAGGCGGAATAATTACCACATCACCAGAAACCACTACCTGTGCGGGTTCATCCCCCACCTCAACACTACCTTTACCACTGACGATGCGGTAGCGCTCAGTAGAACGCTTTAATCTATGCCAGCAGGTGGTAGTGCCGGGCTCGACCCGCGCGCGAGCAATAGAAACATCTCTGTCAAAAGAAGAATTTGAAGATTCCAGGATATAGCATCTTTCATCCGTATAAAATTCTTCGTTATCATCTGGACGAATTATTTTTCCAGCCATGGAATCCTCAACCTTCAATAACGTGTGACGCCGTCGGCTTGAGCGCCTTACTATGTGGCTACTTGCCGCCGCTAATATATAGGCTGCCACTATAGCATGTGGAGTTTTTGCATCCAAACCTGAATGCTAGCGTTTAGGAGCCTGTCGGACTTAAGACAATTTCGGCCTGAAATCCAGAAAGTGCGGCCAGAATTTTATGCTCGAAAGCTTAAGCCCGACAGGCTCCTGGCAACGTCAAACTTATGCGTGTCCTTTGATTTTTTTTATTTTTTTTCTTAATTCAGCAGCTTGTTTCCCGTCTTATTCAAACTCAAAGTGACTTCCTTTCAATGAAACAGCGACTTTTGCAACACCCTCGTCGTCGTCAATATAAGAGGAATGCTGAGTCTGTTTGTTGGTAACAGTGAGATGTTTATCCACATCATAAACGGAGCAAAATTGATCACCGCCTTCAAGAACAGTGAAGTTTTGGTGGTTTCTGATTTTAAAAGAGTAACCACCACATTCAATTTCCATGGATATATCAGGACCATGGCCAGAACTCTGGTGCGCCCACCAAGAGACGTTAGTATGTTTAGCTATTATTTCGTCAGAGTTAGGTGGTCTCTCATACCATACACCATAAGTAAGAGTAGATTTTTTTATTTTGCAGGCATATTTGGTATCGTTATAAAAATCTATTTCCAAAGTGCCTCCTCCTGGAGCCCAATTAGCTTTAAGATTGGTAGTGTTAACAAAATCTATTTTCGGGCTTCTTGAGTCTGAAGCAAAACCAGAGTGTGTAAGAAGTATTGTAGAGATGAAGGTTGCGACACCTAATAGTACTCTATCCATTCTGCTTACCTCGTACAATAAAATTGTCACTGTTTATACACTTGCTCAGGCAGCAAAAACAGCCACGTATTATTACCATCTACAGCTTATGCAGAATAAATTCCCGCATTGTGCCATAGGGTGATGCTTAACAACGAATGAGCATAACACTTCGCATTGGCATACTGTGTGCGGGTTCGGAAAAATTACCATGAACCCCATCACCGTAATGGTAGATACGAAAGTGTATCCATGATGCCCTTTTTGTCAATGATGCGATCCTTAATGGTATCAATATCATCTTTTTCACCCAAGCGCTTGTGGATGGAGACAATGCCTGTAAGGGCGCGCGTCGCAGGTTGGCCCACGAGTGATTGTGTCACTTGAATCACACAGTGTCGTAAAGTTCGCTACGATCCATTAGTTGGTCAGGAGGTAGCGCCTTGGGTAATGGAGAATCTGCAAGATAGCCTCTGAGTCATTACAGAATTCAAGGGCATGGCTTTTGAAACGTTTGACCATTGCCGTAATGCAGTTGATAAAGGATTGGAATACACATCATTGTAGAAAGTAGACTATTTTTGCAAGTTATGCCTTCCAGAGTCTCCTTCAATATGGAATGAGCCTGCATAACTGAGCTTATCGTTCAAAAATAAAAAGGATACCCCTCTTTTTCAGCTCCCATCTTTCTCAGCTGAGATAGTTATGGGTGTCCTATTCCTCATGTCCTATTCCTCTATTCTTCCCTGGGCGTTACGCTAGGAGGCTGACCGAGAATAGACTGCCCTACTGCGGTGGCAGCAAATTGGTCTAAAAAGTCGTAAATTTTTAGCAAATAGAACCACTATTCACTAAAAATTTCCGACTTTTTATCCTCAATTTTCTGCCATCCTCGCTACGGGCGCTATTCTCGGACAGCCTCCTAGGCATTAACGACGAGCGGACGATTGAGGCACTGAAAATGGCGGAGTATGAAACGTTTGGCAGCCTGAAGATGGTAGCGCTATCATGATGCTATATATGGAAGTTTACAACTGAAGATGCCCGGATAAAGTTAAGGCTTTACCCAACAACTAATTTGGAATGATGTACTAGTGCAAACAAACGTTGATATACATACAACTATCACTTTGGTCACTCCTGCGAGGGCGGGAGTCGATTTTCTGGTAGATTCCCGCCTTTGCGGTATTGCGGGAATGACGACTGTAGGGGTATTAGCCCTTAACAGCACCAGGCATAACAAGGAAAGGGTGTGCTTCTGCCATTGCTGGTGAAGCCGCCGTTTAAAACAGGGCAACAGCTTCAAAAATAGTTGGAAAGCCAGCTTTTAACTTTTTCAGCAGCTTTAGACGCACTTTGAGTCACTCGCTTACCAGCGGCTCGCCATTCGATTTTTCCTGAGACTTCTGGTTTCTTACATTCAGTATCATGGGCTATAGCGGCTTTTTCAGAAATAGTATGTGACTCAATATGTATACGCTGATGATCGTTTGTTGGCAGGCGCGGGTACCTGGCTAGCTCCTCTTTAATGGCCCTTAACTCAATTTGCTGGTTTTGAACAACCCCAATTAATTCACGCAGCAAATCCTGCGTTGCCTGGGTTTGCAAGTCCATTTGAAATGCGGGCTCAGGTTCAGGAGGGGGCTTGATTTCACCATACACACGAACCAGTTCTGAGGTGTCAATAAATTTTGTACCTTCCTCGTCAATTTGCGCGGAAATTTTTCCGCTGCTGATATGCGCATATAATGTCTTGCGATTTTTTCCAACCAGTACAGCCGCTTCAGATACCTTATGACGACTCATAGCTGCTCCCTGCGTAACGGGTAGTTTAGCTATTAGTTTAAAGAGTCTTCTTTGGAAGTCAAAATATGTATATACATTGACGTTTAAAGCTGAATTCAGGAGAAAAAGCCGTTGGTATTACCCATTTTTTATCAAATAGCGCAGGGTCAAAACCCCCACCAGAGCCTTAGCTTGGTGGAGGAAACAACCGCAGGCATTGCGAAGCTTTGCCTCGAAGGTTGTGTTGCTTAGGTGGCGTTCATTCGCCACCTGAAGCATGTGGAGCGAAGCGACATCCTTATTGACTCTTCAATGCCACGCCACTGACTTGACATCCTCCCCGGCGTGAACGACGGAGATTCCTGCTACCAGACGACGGCAATGCCCTGCTGCGGCGTATCCCTTACCAGTAGCGGTATACGCCTTATTCGACAATCTGCTCTACCTTTCGGATTGTTGAGATACACGGGCAGAAAGCGGAGGTATTTTACTTTTCCTGTCAGGTAGCGTAATCGCTGGAAACGCCTGACAGATAGAAAATACAACAAATGGCTTGCTTTGCAAGCCTCGCTTACATCCCCGCGCCAGAAGTACGGGGTTTTATGCGATTTCGATAAAAAAAGGCGAACCACAAGGGCTGCCTTTTTCGCATAGAGCAGATAAGAACATCATGTGTAACCCTGAAAACAGGGCCAGCACAAAACCCTTACAGGGGCTGAATATCTTCAGCCTGAGGGCCTTTCTGGCCTTGAGTTACAGTGAACTCAACTTTCTGGCCTTCAGCCAGAGTACGAAAACCTTCGCCTTTGATCTGACGAAAGTGCGCGAACACGTCAGGACCATTTTCCTGAGCGATGAAACCAAAACCTTTCTCGTCGTTGAACCACTTTACGGTGCCAGTAACTGTAGACATAGTTATTTCCTGAACATTCAGAAGAAGTAAAATAGCCTCTTTCTTATAAAAAGGCCGTTGAGCCAAAAGCGTTGCTACAACTTATGAAGAACAGAACGAGGCACAACCATGTAGAGCATCGATATCGTTTTGCATAAATCTGAGACGTACTTTCAAGCGATTCTTATTATATACCACTTTGGCGCTTAGGCAATGAATAGATGTAAAAGAGCTTGATATATTTTGAGAAATCACTCTGAAGATGGCCTTAAACTAGCTATAGTGACCAAAACAGGGTCATCATCCCTACAGCGGATCCCTTGCCCGACCTCCCTTTTTTGGCGGCAGACTACTCTAAAGGCTCACCAGCAGCAGCGTGTGGCAAAACAGAATAATGTTAATGGCGCCAAGGCGTTATATACTGCCTCACACCTTCAGACCGTCTTCAGGCACTTTCCCATACCAATAATCGGTTATTCGCAGGCATGGCATTATCTTCAACCAAATGCAGACCGGCCCGCTCAGCCAGGGCATTGACCTGTTCAAAGTCCCGAATGGCACACTCAGCCCCCTGGTCTTTTAACCACAGATCAAACCGCGCATTACTTTCACTGGTATAGTTGCCCTGGTAGTTAAACGGACCATAGGCAGCAAGGGTACCTTGTTGTCCCTGAAACAGAACGGGTATTTGTGAGAAAAAACACGTAACTGATTCCCATGACATTATATGCAATGTATTGGCAGTAAATACGGCATCCACAACCAGCTCAGGCCAGGAGGGTTGCTTTACATTCAACATCACGGGAGCCAGAAGATTAGCAGATGGTTCTGCTGCCAGCCAGGCGTTGATACCTTCAAGATTCTCTGATAGATCGCTGGTTTGCCACTGTAGATAAGGCAAGTGTCGTGCAAAATAGACGGCATGTTGACCGGTGCCACTGCCTATTTCCAGCACACCTTGCCGGTCAGAAAACACGCGGCGCAAGACGTCGAGAATTGGCTGACGGTTATTTTCACATGCCTGTGAGAATGGTTTCATGGTCGTCCCCATCGCGTTTATCAGGCGCAACTGGCTTGGGGTATTTTCTCACGCAAGCTCTGGTTTATCCACGCCCTTAAACACGAGCGTGGGTATACCCGTCACCTTTCAAACGGCTACTTTGTTGGCGGCGTTCGTTCGTCCCGGTTACCCCCTCTTTGCAGGCTACGGGTCTCACTTACTTGCCGCCACGTAGTAGCTTGAAATCCTTTGGCTATATAGCCCTTATCAGCCATTTAACATGGCTTTTTTCAGGTCACTGTCCGCAACCGTTTTACCCAACCAGGTGCCCAGAAGGGCTTTGCTAAAGTCATCACCTTTTATGTTGGCCAGTTTCTGACCATTTTTGAAAACATCTACCCCCTTCCCGGGAACCACCATCAAGATAAACTGATCACCTTTTTTGATGGCGTCTTTCTTGAAAACCGCTATAAAGCTGTCTAAACGATCACGAAAAGGCGCGACATTGTCATTAGTCGATTTTTTGAAGCCGTCTTCCACGGCATCGGCCATCTTTTCAGAAGAAATCAGGCCCGAGACAATATTCAACTTAACAGCGACCGGTGCCTTAATGTTGAGCACCTCGTCGGCATTGTTAGTTTTTTGTGTGGTGTAGAGTGCGCCAACGTACATATCCATAAAGAACTTGGTACGAATACCCGCGCCATTGAGGGTCAGCTTTTGATCTTCCATTACCAGTGTTCCTGGCACAGAAACACCCGCGAGAGTTTTTACGACAGTAGCCGATGAGACGGGTGTCTTTTTCTGTGCTTCTCCACTCGTATCAGCCAGCACCTGTAACGATGCGCTCATTAGTGCAGCAGCCAATAACATTGAAAAACTTTTCATACACTTCTCCAAGTCCTCAAAATACGGTGAACATCATACGCGAACATGCGTAAAATTTAGTTGTAGTTTTGTAACAACATTTTTGCAACCTATTCAGGTTTAGATTCAACATGGAGAGACAGGTTTTGCGCCATTGCTCCGCTTGTTATGGCCGCTTGTTATGGAAGGCTTTTTAACCTGAATTCAGATTAAAGCATCGAACAGCCAAAGATGCCTTTCTGGTGATCAACGTTTGACTACACTAACCTATTATTCCCTGTTTTTAATCAAACGACAAAATATATTTATCCTTGCGCGGCTACTGCTTTTGCCATCCGATCAACCGCTTTTTCCAGTAATTGTCGGCTACACCCGAAGTTAAGTCGTAAGTAGTTTTTATCTCCAAACTGAGCGCCAGGTGATAGCCCCACGCCTGCCTGCTCAAAAAAAGTCTGTGGGTTATCCAGTTGCAGGGCGCTGACATCGATCCATGCAAGGTAGGTGGCTTCCAGTGGCTTCATCCTCAATCCGGGAATCCCATTGATTGCCTTTACCAGGTAGTCGTGATTACCCCTCAGGTATGCCAGCAGGCTCCGTCGCCACGGCTCACCATGGCCATAGGCTGCCTTGGTGGCCGTGAAGCCAATCAGCATATTGTCCGGGTCAGGAACTATGCCTTTGCGGGTACTGTTAAAGCGCTGGCGTAGCTGTTCATTTGGAATGATCGCAAAGGCGCAGCCAAACCCGGCCAGGTTAAAGGTTTTAGACGGCGACATCAGTGTGATGGAGTGTTCCCGGGCATAATCACTGAGGGAAGCATAGGGTATATGCTGGCAGGTGTCATCAAGAATCAGGTCGCAATGCACTTCGTCAGAACAGACAACCAGCTGATGCTTCTGGCAGAACTGATTAATGGCTTCGAGTTCGCTACGGGTTAATACTCGACCATTAGGGTTTTGCGGATTGCACAGGAGCAGAAGGCGTGTGTCTTCCGTAATAGCGTGTTCCAGTGTCTCCATATCCAGTTGCCAGCGTCCATCCTTTTCGACCCATTGCACCAAAGCTGATTTGCGTCCACCCAGTTCAGGTGCCATCAAAAATGGGTAGTAGACGGGCACTGGCACAACCACCGTTTCGCCTTCTCTGGCGACGCTTCTGACAGAAATGTTCAAGGCTGTTACCAGCCCTGGCAGCCAGACGAGCCACTGTGGTTTAATTTTCCACTGATAAAGGTTGCGCATCCGTTCAACGACCAGTTGCTCCAGCTCCTGGTCAGGAACCGTGTAACCAAAGATACCATGATCAATACGCTGGCCCAGGGCTTCAATAATCTCGGGGGCAGCGCGAAAGTCTGTGTCGGCCACCCAAAGGGGGATGATGTCTTTGCCCTTGTATCGGTCCCACTTGAGGCTGGCGGTATTACTGCGGTCAATTACTGTATCAAAGCCCGTGTTCATACGTATCCTCCTCCTCCTGCTGTTGTTTATCGGGCGATCATACACGATAAATTCCGCCTGCTCATGGACTATCTGGCAGCGCGCTAAAATGCTGACAATAGGCTTCGATGGCCGAGCTGTTCCCTTTGAACAGAACAGGACTTTCCTTCTGTGCCAGTTGATAGTCGTACATAGGGTCATAATACTCACTGAGCAAGTCTTCAATCAGCGGGCGGTAGCCTGACAGGTCATTGTCCGACCGGTGCTGGTGGATGGCATTATCGAGCCTGTTGCTCATTTGCTGATAGCGTAAGCCACCGAGCCGACGGCGAATCCGGTACAGACTGTCTCTCAGATTCTCAAACAGTTGGTCAAGGGAGGTGCTTGTTTCCGAGCATTGTTCAAGGTCGTGATGGTCGTCAATAATGTATTCCTGCACACTAATGGTAACGCGTGTCGCCATGGATTCTTCGAGCAGTAACAACGGTGAAACTTGCATTTTTGCTTTCAGTGTGGGGGGCAAGCTGCACCTGCCGATCATTTTGCTCTCATCTTCAAGAATGACAGGTTGCTGAGGATTGTTGTGGTAGTGCTTGAGTAATGCGATGGCCAGGCGGTTTTCAAAGTTGATTTGAGTGGGCTGACCACCCACACGTCGGCCAAAGCTCGACCCCCGGTGGTTAGCTAACCCTTCGAGGTCAATGCTGCCGGGCAGTTGATTGAGCAGACGTGTTTTGCCGACACCGGTTTTGCCACTCAATACGACCATGGCGCAGTGTTCAATGGTGTGTTCGAGGGATTCAATCAAAAAGTGGCGCAGTGCTTTATAGCCCCCGTTAATAAGCGGATAGTCAATACCTGCTTCTTTTAACCAGCGCTGGGTTGTGTGAGAGCGCTCACCACCGCGGAAACAGTAAAGGTAGCCTTCAGGGTGCTGCCCTATAAATTGCTGCCACCGGTTCAGGCGCTGTTGCCGGATATCCGCGGTAGCCAGGGTATTGCCCAGGTTGACCGCCTCATCGTGCCCTTTTTGCTTGTAACAGGTGCCGATGATTTCACGCTGGCGATCATCTAATAACGGCAGGTTGGTGGCAGTAGGAAATGCGCCTTTGTTGAACTCTACCGGCGCACGCACATCCATAAGTGGAGTGTCGTGTAAAAAAAGACGGAGAAATAACTCGGTGTCGATGTTATCTATACACATGGAGGGTAATAATAGACTGAAAATTTGAGGGTAGTGTGTACCGGACGCTTCTGCCAATGCAAACCAGAAAGCGGTTGATGGTATATTGTGGAAATCGAAACCCATAAGAAGCGGTGTTGAAAGTCATGCTCCTAGGAGCCTGACCGAGAATAGCGCCCGTAGCGAGGATGGCAGAAAATTGAGGATAAAAAGTCGGAAATTTTTAGTGAATAGTGGTTCTATTTGC